>JBDTNS010000221.1:0-3951 GCA_039933675.1 Chloroflexota bacterium | reverse complement strand
ACGCTCTGGATCCTCCAGGCCAGACCGATGACGGCGCTGCCGCCCGACGTGTCATGGGACGCGCCGGCGCGCGGCGCCTACACCCGAACACTTCGATTCGGCGAGTGGATCTCCGAGCCGGTGACACCCCTCTTCGAGACCTGGCTGCTGACCGCGATGGAGGAGCGCCTTCACGTTCGCCTCGGGGAGTGGGTCGGGCAGCACGCCCCACGGCCGTACCACGTGCTCGTCAACGGCTGGTACTTCTACTCCATCAACTGGCTGTCCCCCGCGGCGATGGCCCGCAACCTGCCGACCATCCTGGTCAAGCTCGCTCGCTCGCCGCGTCGCGTCGCGGGGTTGATCCCGCCGACGGTCCGCCACAGCATCCCGCTCTTCGAGCGGGAGTGGCGCGAGGACCTGCTGCCGCGCTACAGGGCGGCGGTGGCACGTGCAGACGGGCATGTCGAGTCGGTCCCGGTCGCTGAACTGCCGGCGATGATCGATGAGCTGGCTGACCTCGCTGGTGACTACTTCGCCTCGATCGCGGCGTTCGCCGGCGCCGCGTACAAGATGGAGATGAACCTCGCGCGGTCGTACCGTCGCCATCTTGGTGGGTCACTCGGCGGCAGCCACCTGCCGCTTCTCGCCGGGTTCGAGCGGCCGGCCGATCCGGCCCGCCATGCCGTTGCGTCACTGGACTGGTGGTTCCCGCCGTCCCCTGCCGGCGCGACGGCGACGAGCGCGACGGAGGATCACGATCGCATCATCGCCGCCAGGCAAGCGGCTGAAGAGGCGGCGTTCGAGGCTCTCGCCTCGTCACCACGACGGCTGCGAGCCTTCCGGAGCCTACTTGCCGAGACCCAGCGTCTCGTCCCGGTGCGGGAGGAGCACGTGCGGGAGCTGACGATCGCGTGGCCCGTCATGCGACAAGCGGTCCTGCGGATCGGCGAGGCCCTCGTGGCCGTGGGCGTGATCGAGGAGTCCGACGACGTCTACTTCCTCACGCGTGCCGAGGCGATCCAGGCACTCCGCGACGGCAGCTCCGCCGCGACCGTCGACGTTGCCGGCCGCCGTTCGAAGAGGAAGGAGCGGGCCGGGCTCGTGCCACCGCTGTTCGTCGGACGGTTGAACCCCCTCCTTCGGCGGTTGTGGGATGCCTTTGCGACGCAGGTCGGCGCCGTTCGATCGGACCGTGCCCTGCTGTCGGGCGCGCCGGCGTCGCCGGGCCGCGCCACCGGGTCGGTCCGCGTGATCCGTGGCCCGGAAGAGTTCGACCAGCTCCGGCCCGGCGAGATCCTCGTGGCGCCACTGACAGCTCCGGCATGGACGCCGCTCTTCACCCGTGCGGCTGCGGTCGTGACCGACGTGGGGAGCGCGGCGTCGCACGCCTCGATCATCGCCCGTGAGTATGGGATCCCGGCCGTGGTCGGCTGTGGTGACGCAACGGCCCGCCTGCGAACGGGGATGCGCGTCACCGTCGACGGCAGCACGGGGAACGTCGTGCCCGAGTGAGGGGACTCGCGGACGAGGTGGTAGACGCCAGGGCATCGACGCGCTGGGTAAACGAGCCATCCGACATTCCGTGATCGTCAACGCCTACGACGCCTGGAATGCGATGCTATGCGATCGTGCCGACGCTCACGGGTTCACGTGCGTCGACATCTACCACACCTTCGATGGTCCGCAGGGCACCCGAGCGACTGGCGACTTGACGGTCGACGGTGCGCACCCGAACCAAGGGGGCAACGACCTCATCGCCGCCATGCTCGCGAAGGTGGACGTCAGCACCTTCAGGATTCTGGCTTGAATAGAACAAGTGTTCGTGGCGCGCCCGACAGGAGTCAGACGTGCAGATGCCATAAATATCCGGATCCCAATCGAAGGAGCGGAATGGTTGAGGTCGAGCGAGAGCGCCTGACCCAGAACACCTGCACCCTTCGGCTCCGGAGGCCGACGTTATCCACGGAGCTACAGGCGCGAGGGGCGACCATGCCGATCGTGAATAGGTAGAGCTTCGGCTTCCGTTTCGAAGGGCTACAGCGGCGCTCCGCCACGCACAAGTTGCGGTGCCACAACTCTCGTACAGAGCAAGACTCGGCGGAACTCCGAACCCCGGCACAAGCCCCGATGACCCTTCGTCTTTCCGTGTCTTGCGCTGACGGCCCTCCCGCCGGACTCGTCGTGGGCCGCGGCGGCACCTGGCGTCCGTTGTCAAATCAGCGGAACAAGGCCAGTTCTCCCGCAAACGAGAGGTCTGCCACGTCCGTGGAGCCTTCGGCGAAGGCCGCCCCGGCGGCCCCGCCGGGGAGCAGCTGGCGGGCGAGCGTCGCGAACTGCCACGCCTTGTAGGGCTCGAGCGGCCATCCGCACTCCTGGGTGAAGGCCAGGTACGTCTCCGATCGCTGGATTCCGAAGAGCAGATCGAGTGCCAATGCTGGATCGAGCCCGGCGCGCAGCTCGTCACGCCGCGCAAACACGTCGATGACCTGGCACATCCCGTCGCGTCGCCGCGCCGCAAGCTCCTGCCAGGCGAGGTCGACGTCAGGGTCCACGGATGCCGCGGCACGGACGGCCGTCATCAACGGGCCTACGCACCGGTAGATCTCGTTGCCGAGCTCTACGATGCGCGCGAGACGCCGCGTACCCGACGCCGCGGTCATGACCCGACCGATCCAGGCGCGTCACACTCGGGCCGACGCGGATCGGCAGCATGCGGATGACGTCGCATGGTGAGTGGACGCCCCGCGGGTGGTTTCGGCTCGTCTTCCCGGTGTTCATCCGGGTGATGCGTCGAGCTGAACGCGGCGTCGTCGCGAACGCCCGCCAAGCGCTGGAGGATGGACGGGACGCTGCAGCCGGCGCGATCGCCCAGGCCGCCGGCTGACTGTGCTCGACGTCGCCGATCGGCTTCGGTGGCTGGCGGCGGTGCCCCTCGGCTTGACGGTCGTCAGCCCGGTCGTCGCGATGCTGACGTCACGGCGGCGCTGATGGAATCACCACCAGTGGACGATCGATGGAGCTTTGGCCTGCGGGAGGACGCACGGGCCGCCAGCATGTACCAGGACGATCGATGTCGTGAGCGGCGCGACACGCGGTCAATCGGCCGCGCGGCGCCCGATGAACCGCGGCGCGCTGAAGAGAAGCAAGGCCGCCGAGAACACGGCCACGATGGACCCCGAGATCATCGGCCAGGGCGGAGCCTGACCAGGCGACACGCCGATGGCGAGAATGAGCACGAACGCCGAGGCCCCCCAGATGGGCAAGACCCACATCGCCCACCAGGCCCAACGTCGATGCTGCCGAAACGCGAACACGACGATGGTCGCGAGCAGGGTGCCGTTCACGACTGGTCCCAAACCACCGGCGCGCACGCCGAAGTCCGCGAACCGATAACCGTCGGGACTCTCCGTCGCAAGCTCAGACAAGGACCTCCCGGTCAAACCGAGGGGAACACTCGCGTCCTCAGTGATGCGGACAAACAGCGCCCACAGACCGACCAACCCAATGAGCATGGACATCACGAGCAGCCCTAGCCAAGCATTACGCTGCAGCCGCTGCATCGCATCCTCCACCTACGACCCGGTTGCTAGCCGGCAGACGAAGCAACCGCCCCGGCAGATTGGTAACGCGACGCATCACCCATGGGCGGCTCATCAGGATCTCCCGCCGCAATGAATCCGTCCATGAGCTCAAGGGGACGGTAGGCCTCGAACTCCGCGCGGATCCGCGCCACATTCAGGACGAAGCGCTTGTCACCCAGGATCCGAGTGACCCCCTTTGCGATCCTCTCCGCCGTCGGGCGCTCGGTCTTCAGGTCGATCCCCAACCCGAAGTAGTCGATCCGTGCGTTGATGTCGTTCTTGCCCTCGCGCACGCCAGCCGAGAGGACCGGTACGCCCTTGCTCAAGGCCAGCAGGATGCTCCCGTATCCGCCGTTGCAGATGAACAGGTCGGCGTGCTCGAAGAGAA
>JBDTNS010000220.1:0-3964 GCA_039933675.1 Chloroflexota bacterium | reverse complement strand
CGAAGTCGTCCTTCTTGGCGTTCTCGTAGTAGTAGCGGCCCTGGACGAGGCTGCTCGCGCAGTTGCCGACACCGACAATGGCGACCCGGATCTTCCCGTCGCCGCGACGCCCGGCGCCGGCCCAGGTGTTGCTCGGCGCGACGCCGCTCTTGCTGTTCTTGCCGTTCTGGTTGCTCTTGCCGTTGATGCTCACGTCGTTCTCCGTGCTCCTTGGTTAGTGGATCGGGGCGGTGGTGGCCGCGCTGGCCTGGCCGCGGACATGAAGAATCCGCTGGACGGTGGTAATGGTGGAACCCACGGTGATGACCCCGAGGGCGATGAACAGGACCCAGATGCCGGGCAGGATCGCCGCGCCTCCGGCGCATCCCGCACAGCTCGTGTCCTCGCGGAGGGTTCCCAGGATGCCGGCGAAAACGAGGCCGATCGA
Source organism: Chloroflexota bacterium (assembly GCA_039933675.1). Taxonomy (GTDB): domain Bacteria; phylum Chloroflexota; class Limnocylindria; order Limnocylindrales; family CSP1-4; genus SPCO01. The sequence goes on along the minus strand of JBDTNS010000220.1, from coordinate 3,537 downwards.
CACGATCACGAGCCGTATCTCGCGAGGCATGACGCCCACGGCAGCCATCCGGGTCCCCGCGGTGAAGCCGAGCCCTTCTGATTTCGCGCGCGTGTAGCTGACCATCACGGCAGATCCCATGGCGGCAGCAGCAAGAAGTGGTCCATTGACGACGCCGACCTCCTGGAGCCCGGCGATGATGCCGAGGTAGACGACCACCTCGCCCGCGCGGTCGAAGACCGAATCCATGAATGCGCCGAACGTGCTGACCCGGCCGGTTGCCCGGGCGAGCGTCCCGTCGAACATGTCGAACACGCCGCCGAGGAAGATGACGAACCCGCCAGCGAGCCAGGCCTGCTGCGAGACCAGGACGGCGCCAATCACGGTGATTCCGAAGCCAATCAGCGTCAGCCCGTCCGGGGTCAGACCGAGCCGGCCCATCGCGAGCGCGATCGGCTCGAAGACCTCCTTGATTCGGGCGCGAGCGTCGTTGGAGATCGCCACGGTCAGCCGGCCACGCCAAGAATGGCGCGCTCGCGGGCGGCAAACTCTTCGAATGCCTCGCCGCGCAGGCGGCAGACGGTCTCGCGGCCCTGGCGCCGGGTGACCACGACGCCGGCTGCGCGCAGGCGGCCGAGATGCCAGGAGACGAGCGGCTGGGAAAGACCGACGTGGGCGATCAGCTCGGCGACCGTCGCCTCTCCGTCAGCAAGGCGCCGCACGATCCGCAGGCGGTTCACGTCGGCCATGACCTTGTGGAAGGCACGGAGTTGACGCAGATCTTCGGGCTGGGCAACGGCCGCGGCGAGCGTGCTGCGGACTCGGGCTGGCGAGGGGGACAGGGCAGGGACTCCGGTTCGGGTGGTGCCCGCGGGCACATCAACCGCGGTTTATATCAATCTTCGTTGATGCTAGGCCCATCCCCGGCGCGCTGTCAAGCGGGGAATCACGCTCGTCCCGACCGTCACGGGAGGATCGGGCGACGTGGCCGGCCACGCGCAAGGGAGGGCGTGCGCCACCGCCGCCACTACACTCGCCCGGATGAACCGAGGCCCGAGGCTCGTTCTGCTCTTTGTCATCGGCGCCGGCGTCTTCCTGGCCGGTCTCGAGCTGATGGTCACCGCCGTCGCGCTGCCGTCGATCCTCGCCGACCTCGCCGATCCGTCCGGTGGCTCCGCCTGGATCGAGCTGCGCAAGGCGAGTTGGATCATCAACGCCTATCTCCTCGTCTACATCGTCGCGATGCCGATCGCCGGCCGTCTCGCCGATCTGTGGGGCGCCCGGCGGCTGTTGATGGGCGCACTCGTCGTGTTCATCCTCGGATCGGCGCTCGCTGGTGCCGCGCAGAACCTCGACCAGCTGATCGCGGCGCGGGTCATCCAGGCGATCGGCGGTGGGGTCCTCGTTCCGGTCGGCACGGCGACCGCCGCGCACCTGTTCGGCGGTGATGCCCGGCCGAGGGCGCTCGGGGTCGTGGGTGGGCTGACGTTCCTCGGGATGGCCGCCGGTCCGCTCGTCGGTGCCGCGATCCTCGGCTCGGTCCATCCGGCGGCGGGGCTGGCCGCGGCCGGGATGACCGGGACTGTGACCGACCTCCTCGACCCGGCCTGGCGCTGGGTCTTCTACCTGAACATCCCGATCGGGATCATCGCCCTCGCGCTCGCCTGGGCGGCCTCGCCGGCTTGGGAGACCCCACGCCAGCCCGGCCGCGTCGACATCGTCGGCGCCGCCTGGTTCGGGATCGCCCTCGTGGCGGGGCTCGTCGGACTGACCCTGATCGGCTCGACCGTGATTGCCGGGACGGAGGTGCCGGCGGCTGCCGTGACGGCCGCGCTCCTCGCCGTCGCGGTCGTCGCATCGGCGACGGCGGTCGCGCGCGGATTCCGCGTTCGCGACCCTTTTCTCGATCCGCGGCTCTTCCGGAGCGTGCCGTTCAGCGCGGCAGCCCTCGTCTCGCTGCTGACCGGGTATGGGTTCGCGACCGCGATCATCGGTGGTGCCGTCTTCGTCGACCGCGTCCTGTACGGCGGGCCGGACGAGCAGCGATTCGCGCTCGGTGCGCTGGCCGGCGCGACGGCGCTCGGAGCTCTCGTCTCGGGGTTCGTCACGCGCGTCCTGCCATTGCGGCTTGTGGCGGTCATCGGCCTCGGTCTGAGCATCGTCGGGCTTCTCTCGATGTCGACGTGGACCCCGTCGTCGAGCCTCGACAGCGTCGCCCTCGCCCTCGGGGCATATGGGTTCGGGTTCGGGCTGACCGTGACGCCGCGCTCGACGGCCGCGGTCGAGGCCGCCGGCCGGCGCGCGTTCGGGACGGCGTCGGCGGTCGTCACGGTCGCGCGGATGATCGGGATGGCGGTCGGGCTCGCGATCCTGACCGCCTACGGCTCGACGACGATTGATCGGCTCTACGTCGAGGTCTATGCGACGCCTGACGCCTACCGCCAGTTCATCCCCGAAACCCTGCGCGATCGGCCGCTGCGGGATCCGTTCGTCATCGCCGCGCTCGAGGAATGGGCGTCGCGCGAAGCGGCCTCGATCATGGTCGGGCTGTTCATCGTCGCCGCCGCGGTGACCGCGGTCGCGATACCGCCCGGGCTGGCGCTTGGCGGTCGCGACGGGCGCCGGACGCGTATGCTGCTCGAACCGACCGCGACCGACGCGACGGAGGAGACCCCTGCCGAAGGATCCGACGCCGATGGCCTCGAAGCGCCCGAACCCGGCCGCGCACGCTGACAGGCGGCCGATCCCGCTCTCGATCGACAGACGGGTCGGTCGCCACGGGGCCACGGCGACGACCGATCAGCCCGGTATGCTCCGCCTCGTCGCGATCGCCGGCGACAAGGACATCGAGCTCGAAGGCCCGGCGGCGCTGGCCAAGCTCCCGGGACTCCTCCGCAACCCGGACTCGCCGATCTGGGTCGACCTCATCGCCCCGACGAAGCAGCAGGCGACCGAGGTCGGCAAGGCGATGTCGCTCCATCCGCTCATCGTCGAGGACGTTCTCGAGGGCAACAAGCGGGCGAAGATCCAGTCGAACGACGGCGTCGTTCACATCGTCCTCTTCCACCTGGAATACGGCGACACGGTCGTTTCCTCCGAGGTCGATGTCGTGCTCGGTCCGGGATTTCTGCTCACGGTCCACGACGCCGACTGGGATCCCTGGTCGGCGCACCACCTGCAGGGCGGCGCAGCGCCGATCCTCAAGCGTGGCCCCGACCACCTCCTGTGGGCGATCGCGGACGACCTGATCGACGGCTACTTCCCGTTTGCCGACCGGATCGGCGACGCGATCGATGAGGTCCAGGACGTCGTCGTCCGCAATGCTACGCCGGCCTCCCTCGAGCAGCTCTTCCTCCTCAAGCGGGAGCTGATCCAGGTCCGTCGCGCGATCAGCCCCGTGCGCGAGGTATTCAACCAGCTGACGAACCGCGACGAGAAGCTGATCGACCCCGAGGAGCTCGTCTACTTCCGCGACATCTACGACCACGTCATCCGCCTCACCGACGAGCTCGATAACTACCGCGAGCTCGCGTCGGCGACGCTCGACGTCTACCTGAC
>JBDTNS010000219.1:0-3970 GCA_039933675.1 Chloroflexota bacterium | reverse complement strand
ATGACACGTCGGGCGGCAGCGCCGTCATCGGTCTGGCCTGGAGGATCCAGAGCGTGCCGTCGGCGTCGATCGCCCACTCGACGTCCTGCGGGGTCCCGCGCGCGGCAGCGATCCGCCGTGCCTCAGTGGCAACGCGGATCGCCTGGTGACGATCGATTGCCTGCTCGGGCCGGCGACGCGCGGTGACGACACCTTCACGGACGACCCATTCGTCACCGAAAGCCGAGCCCGACACCAGCCGCTCCCCGAGGCCCCGCACCGCAGTGACGACGCAGGATTGCCGATCCCCGTTGATCGGATCGGCCGTGAGGACCACGCCGGCCGCGGCCGGAGAGACCATCCGCTGGATGATCACCGCCATCCTGCCGTCCCCGCCAGGCTTGTACTCGGCGGCGCGGGCCACGCCGGCGCTGGCCAGGATCCGGTCCGTCGCCGCCGGGAGCTCGTCCGCCGACACGTCCAGCGCCGATTCGTAGATGCCGGCGTAGGAGTTCGCGGCGCCATCCTCGGCGATCCCGCTCGATCGGACCGCGAACGGGCCGATGCCCAGGTCCCCCGCAGCGGCGCGCAGCAGCGAGCGGCGGTCGTCCGCGGTCATCTCGGCGGCCCCGGCCGTCAGGACCACCCCTTCGGGCACGCGGACACCCGCGGCCAGCAACTCCCCAAGGCTGGCGGCCTTGCCGCCGACCTCGGCGGCATCAGTCATGCGCACGTCACTGAGCCGTCGGACCGCTGCCGAGCTCATTGTTCGTTCCCTGGGGTCGCGGCGACGATGGCAGCACGGATCACCCAGTCGATGTCATCGGCCGCCTCGTCGACCGACGAACCGAGATGCTCGCGCCATACGCGCAGGGCAGACGACGTGGTCAGGACCACCAGGAGGCGCGCGATCCGATCCCGATCGCCCTCAGGGAGCTTCGGCACGATCGTATCGGCGAGCCGGCGGCCCAGCGCTAGCCGATCCGGCATGGTGATGCGCCTCGCTTCCTCCGCCGCCGGACTCGCCATCGCGGCGCGAGCGAGGTCGTCGGCCGAGTCGAGCCGATCGAAGATCCCGCGGACACCATTGCGAAGCTCGTCGATCGTGCGCGGGACGACCACTGGGCCCAGGCCGGCACGGCGCACGACGTGGGGGTACACCGCCGCGAGGAGGTCACGCTTCGTGCCGAAGTGACGGTAGATCGTCGGGACCGACACGCCGGCCTCACGCGCAACGGCGGGGATGGAAACGCTGGCAAGGCCCGCGGCCATCACTCTCACGGTAGCATCAAGGATGCGGGCCTGGGTCTCTTCAGCCTGCTGCTCTCGGAGCTGGCTGCGATACGTGCGGGCCGTGGCAGTGGCAATACGACTCATATTGTCAATATATGACTCGTGTCAATTCAGCCGCTTCGCGCAGGTGGGTTTGCTGCCAGGGTGATTGTCACCGCGCCGAACTTGGAGCGAGCGTGCGCCACGTGGTGCTTCACGGTCGGCCGATCGTGACGACACTCGCGGGCGGTCAGGCCCCGGGATCGGCGTCCGCGGCGAAGGCCCCGTCGATCTCAGCGAACGGGATACCTCGGGCGAGGCCCTCGAACGTGCCAAGCTCGGCGATCTCCTCGGCGGCGAGGAGGAACGCGCCCAACGCCACCCGGGCGAGTCCCCCGCCCACGCTGATTCTGCGAACGCCCAGGTCAGCCAGAGCTGCCACAGTGGTGAAGTCGGTGCCGACGAGGACATTGACTGGTTTCGGGGCAACCGCCGTGACGACGGCCGCGATCTCATCGAGGGTGCCGAGGCGAGGAGCGTAGAGGCAATCGGCGCCGGCGTCCGCGTATGCCTGCAGCCGGCGGATCGTGTCGTCCAGGTCAGGCCGACCCACGACGAACCACCGTCGCGAACTGCGATCGAACTGAGAGGCCGTCGCGCCTTGACGACTTCTCAGTTATCCCACAGACTCGTCCGCGTGACCACCCTTGCAGACGCCCTCGATCACATCCGGAGCGGCGCCCTGCCGAGCGACCTCGAGTCGGATCGGCTCGAGTTCAAGCAGGAGGAGTCGGCGGATCCGCGCCGGTCGCTCCAAATGCTGGCCGACGCGGTCGTGTGCCTGGCGAATGCCCAGGGCGGCACGATCGTCGTGGGCGTCGCGGACACGGTCGGGGGCAGTCGCGCCTTTCGAGGGGTTTCAACCAAGCTGACGATGGACGTGATTCGGAAGGGGATCTTCGATCGGACCCGGCCATCGTTGTCCGTGCCCGTTGCGGAGATGCTCGAGGGACCGGCCCGCCTGGTCGTCATCACGGTCCCACAGGGCGCGGTCTTCTATGCCAACGCCGCCGGAACGGCGACGCGTCGCGTGGGGACCGAGTGTCGTCCGTTCCCGCCCGAGGAGCAGCGACAGGCGATGGCGGCCCGGGGCCTGACCGACTGGTCGGCGGAAGCCACTGACCTGGGCATGGAGGCCGTGGCTGCGGACGAGGTGGCGCGGGTGCGACGGCTCCTGTTGCTCGCGGGTCGTGAGGATCTCGCCCGCTCCGACGAGCGCAAGCTGGCCCGCGACCTTCGCCTCCTCAACGCTCGCGGCAAGCTGACGCGAGCGGGCCTGCTGATCCTGGGCGACGCGGAGGCGCTCGCAGCGATCATCCCGAACCACGGGTTCGCCTACCAGTACCGCGCGAGCCCCGGGAGCGAATCCTCGGCTCGCGTCCGCTCGAACCGCGCCATCCTCGGAGCAATCGCGTCGTTGCTGGACGCCGTCGGCGTGCGCAGCCGGGTGCACCCCCTCAGCGCATCAAGCGGGGTGCAACTCCAGATCCAGGACTACCCGAAGGACGCGATCCGCGAACTCGTGGTCAACGCGCTCGTCCACCGCGACTATGAGCTGGGCGGCACCGTAGAGGTCGAGCATTCGCCCGACTCGCTCGCGGTCACCAGCCCTGGCGGCCTCGTCTTCGGGATCACCCCTGACAACATCCTGACGCACCCGTCGACCCCGCGAAACCGCCTCCTCCTGGAGACCGTGACAGCGCTCCAGGTCGCGGAGCGAACCGGGCAGGGGATCGATCGAGCGTACCGCGAGCTGCTCCGCACGGGCAAGGAGCCGCCGATGATCGCGGACGACGGCTACCAGGTCCGGGTTCTCGTCCCAGGCGGGACGGGGAACGACGCGTTCGCCCGCTCCGTTGCCGAGCTTGATCCCGGCCTTGCCGGCGACGTGGATGTCCTCCTCGCGCTGTCCCAGCTTCGGGACGCCCGCAACATCGATGCCGTTCGGCTGGCGGCGACCGCCCAGCGATCGACCAGTGAGGCGCAGGGTGTGCTCGAGCGGATGACCCACGCCAAGCTGCTTGAGCCAACCGTGCGGACGGCATCCCGGGCCCTGCCGACGTACGTGCTTACCGGACTGACGCTCGCGAGCCTCGGCCGCGCGGTGCGATACCACGTCCGTCGAGCTGACGAGACCGATCGGAAGGTGGCCGACCACATCCGCGAGTACGGGCACGTCACGAACCAGACGCTGCGGCGCCTGTTCGACCTCGATGTGGCCGGAGCGCGCGACCTCCTCCGCGCCCTGCAGGTGCGTGGCCTGCTCGTGAAGCTCGATCAGGGCCGCGGGGGCCCCGGCATTCGGTATGGTCCGGGGCCGAAGATGCAGCTCGGCGAGGCGCGGCCGTCGCGGATTGATCGGTCGCCGGCGTCCGGGGATCTTCGACTCGGGCGGTGTGCCAGGGGCACCACAGGGCTGGGCAGGCATCCTGCGGGCGTTCGCCGCGGTCGTCACGCCCGAGCATGATTCCTAGACGACCAACGTCAAGGCGGCCTCCGGTCAACAGCTGTGGCGGTGCGCGGGCCACGTTCGGTGACTGCGGTCGATCGGAGCGCACGTCGACCACCTACCGACCCACCCGCCACTGGTCGCGATTCCATTCCCGAAGGGAGCGATGATGCCCGAACTCCTCGTCGATTTCATCACCTCGCTGGATGG
>JBDTNS010000218.1:0-3970 GCA_039933675.1 Chloroflexota bacterium | reverse complement strand
CGGAAGCGGCTCATCTCGGCGTCGCGCTCGGCCGGCTTGAGCCGGCCGTGGACCATCCCGACCCTGAGCGGATCGAGCAGGGCGGCGAGGCGGACGGCCTCGGACTCGGCGGCGGCCGCGCGGTCCGTCTCGTCGGCACTCTCGTCGATGAGCGGCACGACGACAAAGGTCCGGTGCCCGAGCGCGGCCTCCTCGCGCACCTTGCGCCACGTCCCCTCGAGGTCGGCCGGCCGCTTGACGCCGGTCTGGATCTCGACCCGTCCCGCGGGTGGCGTCCGAAGGTCGGAGACGTCGAGATCGGCGTAGAGGACCTGGCCGAGCGTCCGCGGGATCGGCGTCGCGGTCATGAGCAGGACGTGTGGCGAGCGGCCGCCGGCCTTCGCCTCGAGCTGGCCGCGCTGGTCGACCCCAAAGCGGTGCTGCTCATCGATGACGACCAGGCCGAGGTTGGCGAAGGAGACCGATTCCTGGATGAGCGCATGCGTCCCTACCACGACGAGCGCCTGACCCGACGCGATCGCCTCGAGCGCCTTGGCCTTGACGTCCGCCTTGAGCGACCCGGTCAACAGCGTCACCCCGATCCCGACACCCTCGAGCAGCGCGCCGATGGTCTCGAGATGCTGGCGCGCGAGCAGGTCGGTCGGGGCGAGCAACGCTCCCTGGAACCCGGGGCGTGCCGCGGCGGCGAGGGCATAGGCGGCCACCGCGGTCTTCCCGGATCCGACGTCGCCCTGGAGGAGCCGGAGCATCGGCGTCGGCTTCGCAAGGTCGTCACGGATCGCCGTCATCGCCGCGGCCTGGTCGCGCGTCAGCTCGACCGGATATCCGACGCGGACGCTGAGCGCATCGGCGAGGGCGGTGCGGACGGAGGCGTCGGCGGCCGTGCGGAGGACCAGCTGCGGGGCGGCGTCGCGGACCCGCTGGCGGCGCCGGGCAACCATCCCGAGCTGGAGCGCGAGGAGCTCGTCGAAGGCGAGCCGCCGCAGCGCCGCATCGCGGCCCTCGAACGAGTCCGGGTAGTGGGCCTCCTCGATCGCCTGGCCGATGGGAACGAGCCCTTCCTCGCGCGTGATCGACGCCGGCAGGTATTCCGGATAGGCGTGACCGGCCCGATCGAGCGCCTCGCGGATCGCCGATCGCAACCGGATCGCGGTCAGCCCGGCGGTCAGCGGGTAGACCGGGACGATGCGGCCGGCATGAAGGAGCTCGCTCTCGCCGTCGACGACCTGGAACTCCGGGTTGTCGAGCGTCAGGCGGCGCCCGAAGTGCTTGACCTTGCCGGAGACCACGACCTCACCACCGATCAGAAGGCGACGCTCGATGAAGCGGCGTCCGAACCAGGTCGCATCGATGCTCCCGGTGTCGTCCTCGAGCCGGGCGATCGTCCGCTGCGTCCGTCCCCGGAACCCCGGTTCGACCCGGACGTCGGCGACGCGCGCCTGCGCGGAGACGACCGTTCCGTCGCCCTCGAAGGCGAGCTGGTCGAGCGTCCGCATCTCACGCAGGTCGTCGTACCGTCGCGGCAGGTGGAAGAGGAGGTCGCGGACCGTGTAGAAGTCGAGCTTGATCCCGGCGCGACGGAGGGCGGTACCGGCGGCAAGGCCCGACCCTGCCAGGGGCGTCGAGAGCAGTTCCACCGGGTCGGTCGGCGGCGGTGGCGGAGCCGGTGCCTTGGCCACGATCACTCGGCGGCGATCAGGTACCGGTAGAACGGCTGCCCACCGTGGCGGACCTCGACCTCGATCCCGGGCAGGGCCGCGCCGATCCGGCGCGCCATCGCCTCCGATTCGGTCAGGTCGGCGCCATCGCCGTAGAAGAGCGTGAGCAGCTCGAATCCAGGCGTCAGGGCGGCGACTCCCTCGAGGACGGCCTTCTCCCGATCGCGACCCGCGGCGACGAGCCCGTCGTCGGGGTCGAGGACGATCGTCTGGCCGCGCCTGACCCTGCGTCCTCCGATCGTCGCGTCGCGCACCGCCTCCGTTACGACGATGGTCTGGATCGACCTGGCCGCCTCGGTCATCGGATCGGTATTGGTGGCGGCGTCGAGGCCCGGATCCATGGCGAGCAGCGCGGCGAACCCCTCGGCCGCATTCCGCGTCGGGATGACCGTGACCGGCCGGTCGGCCATCGACGCGACCTGGCGCGCGGCGAGGATGACGTTCGGGTTGTTCGGCAGGACGATGATCTCGCGAGCGTCATCCGCGCGGATCGCCTCGAGCAGCTCGCCCGTGCTCGGGTTCGCCGACTGACCGCCATGGACGATCGAGACGACCCCGAACTCGCGGAAGATCGCGGCGAGGCCCTCTCCGGCCGCGACGGCGACGACGCCAAGTGCTGGGACCGCGTGAGCGGTGGCTGTGGCCCCGGCATCGCTCGAGAGTGCAGGCGCTGGCGCGACCGCGCTGGTCTCGGGCGCGAGACCGGTGAACACGGCGGCCCGCGTCTCGCGGACGTCGCGCGCCTGAGCGTCGAGGTTCTCGACGCTGATCCGGCTCAACGCGCCGACGCTGAGGCCGTAGCCGACGACGAGATCGGGCCGGTCGTTGTGAACGTGGACCTTGAGCGCGCGGCTGTCGCCCGCGACCAGGACGGAATCGCCAATCGTTTCGAGATGGTCCCGGATCGCGTCGACATCGAGTTTCCCGGATCCGTTGGGATGGAGCAGGAACATCGTCTCGTACCCGAACCCCTCGTCCGCATGCGCGACGAGGGTCGAGGCACCGGTCCCTGCGGCGGGATGGACCCGCTCCCGGCCGGCGCCCGGTGCCGTCCGGCCGGTGAGATGGAGGAAGGCGCCCTCGAAGAGCCGGTAGAGCCCCTGTCCGCCCGAGTCGACGACGCCGGCGTCGCGCAGGACCGCGAGCAGGCTCGGCGTCCGGGCCACCGACTTCTCGGCGGCCGCGACCGTCGCGCTCAGCACCGCCTCGATGTCGTTGTCGCGCTCCGCGGCCACCACCGCGGCCTCGGCCGATTCGCGGATGACCGTCAGGATCGTGCCCTCGACGGGCCTGGCGACCGCGCCGTAGGCCGTTCGTGCGCCCTGCGTCAACGCGTGCGCGAGATCGAGGCCATTGAACCGCCGCTTGCCTCCGAACCCTTCGGCCATCCCCCGGAAGATCTGGCTGGTGATCACCCCGGAGTTCCCACGCGCGCCCATCAACGCGCCAAAGCTGATCGCAGCGGCGATCCGCTCGGCCGGCCCGCCGGCGGCCGCCTCGGCCTCCTCGAGCGCTGCCCTGACGGTCGCGGCCATGTTCGAGCCGGTGTCCCCGTCGGGGACCGGGTAGACATTGAGGGCGTTGATCTCGTCGGTGTGCGCCTCGAGATTCGCGACTGCCGCGCGAAAGGCGCCGAGCAAACCGTCGCCGTCGCACGAGCGGCGCGCCATCAGGCGACGTCCGTCCCGCTCTCGGCGAGATCCCGCGGCTTCACGACGTCGCCATCCGGATGGACGACCACCGGCGGCCCGCCGCCAGGCCCGAACCGGAGACCGTCGATGTGGATCGTCAGACGGCGGACGTCGACCTCGAGCGCGCGATGGAGCGTGTATCGGACGGCCGAGTCGACCTGGCGCGCGACCTCCGCGACCGGGACGCCGTAGGCGACGGTCACGTCGAGCTCGACATCGAGCGCTTCGCCGAGATGGACCGCGATCCCCGGCTGCGCGAGGCCCAGCCGTCCGAAGACTCGTTCCAGCGGACGCCCGGCGAAGCCGGTGACGCCGTACGACCCGAGCGTCGCGGACCGCACGAGATCCACGACCGTGCGCCGGGTGACGAGCGATCGACCGGCGGTCGGTTGGGGCGGCAAGCGGTCGAAGTCCTCCTGGCCTGGCTGATCGATGCGGTCCGGACGCGGGCGTCGGGAGGCCGTGTGCTATTCTACCGCTCCGTTCAGGCCCTTCAGGGGCCCTCCACCTCGACCTCCAGAGGACCACGCATGGCCCGCTCCTGCGCGATCTGCGGCAAGG
>JBDTNS010000217.1:0-3996 GCA_039933675.1 Chloroflexota bacterium | reverse complement strand
TTCCAGGCCGGGCTGTCGTGGTCGACGATCCTCCACAAGCGGGCAGCGTTCCGGGCCGCCTTCCGCGGGTTCGATCCGCAGGTCGTGGCCGCCTTTGACGCATCTGACCGGGCGCGCCTGATGGCCGACGTCGGGATCGTGCGCAACGGCGCGAAGATCGACGCGACGATCGGCAATGCCGCGGCGCTCCTGGCGACCGCCGCCGAGTTCGGGTCGTTCGACGCCTATCTCGCGCGGCAGGTCCCGCCGCCGCCGGGGCGTGTTCCGTCCGATGCCGTCGCGGGGCAGATCCCGGCGACGACCGCGGCCTCGGATGCCATGTCGCGCGACCTCCGCCGTCGCGGCTTCCGGTTCGTCGGCTCGACGACGGTCTATGCCTTCATGCAGAGCGTCGGCCTGATCGACGACCACCTGCCGGGGTGTTTTCGGTACGCGGCCCGACAGTCGTGACACGGTAGCTGTCACGATGCCCGAGGAGACTCCGGGGCAGATGGAACCCGCAGGAGTCAAACCGATGACCAACATGACCTGTCCCTGGTGCGACGGACCCGTCGCCGTCGAGGTCGACAGCCCGACATTCGATTGCATCGAGTGCGCCGTGATCGTCGAATTCGCACCGGATCCCCGGACCGAGCTCGCGACCGCCGCCTGACGATCGCGTTTATCGCGGAGCGAGCGTCGCGCGGCGGAACCCGGCGATCGGGGCGAAGGCGAGACTGACCGCGACAACCGCGATGCCCATCATCGCGATCGTCGTGGATCCGCCCGTCGCATCGACGAGCGCCCCACCAATGAGCAGGCCCACCGGCTGAAGTCCGAGCGAGATCGTCCGCGCCGTGCTCCCGATCCGGCCGAGCAGCGCGTCGGGTGAGTACGCGGTGCGCAACGTCATGTAGGTCACGAGCACGAGCGACTGGGCGACACCCGAGACGATGGCGACCGCCACCTGGATGGTGACCTCGGTCGTCACCGCCATGACCACGAGCGCCGCGCCGAGCATGAGGTTGCCACTCAGCAGGATCCCCGCGACGCGTCCGCCGCCAAGCCGCGCGGTGAGCAGTGCTCCGACGACCGTCCCGACGCCGTAGGCCGCCAGGATCAGCCCAAGCACCCAGGACGGATCGCCCAGGTCGCGCGTCACGTGGACCGCAAGCGCGGTCACGAGCGACGCCGTCAGCACGGAGGTCGCCCCCCAGAAGACGATCGTCGCGCGCAGCGTGGGATCGGCCGCGATGAAATCGATCCCCTCGCGGATCTCGCCCAGGAGCCGTTGCCGGTGCTGGGGAACTGCGCCGCGCAACGGACGCCGGACGAAGAAGAGGCCGAGCCCGGAGACGGCGAACGAGATGGCGTCGATCGCGAGAGTCGGTCCGGGACCGATCGTGGCGGCCAGCAGACCCGCGATCGCGGGTCCGACGATGAAGCCCATCGAATAGATCGCCTCGAAGTACGAGTTCGCCGGACCGACCTGCTCGCGCCCGACGAGGGCCGGGATGGCCGCCGTGTAGCCGGCGAGGAAGAACGATCGCAGGATGCTCATCGGGGCGGCGACGAGCAGGATCACGACCATCGTCGGGCCGCCGAGGAAGGCCGACAGCGGGATCAGCCCCGTCAAGCCGGCGCGCCCCAGGTCGGCCAGGAACATCATCCGTTTCTGGTCGCTGCGATCGGCGATCGCGCCGGCGACCATTCCGAGGACCAGGATCGGGAGGGTCTGGAGCGCCCCGACCACGCCCATCGCGAACCCCGAGCCGGTCAGCGCCAGGACGAGCAGTGGCAGCGCCGTGAAGCTGACGGCGTCGCCGATTGCCGAAACGCCCTGGCTCGTGAGGAGCACCCGGAAGTCCCGGTTCTCGGCGAGGGGCAAGGGGCGGGAGGCAGCCACCGGCGCGACGGCCGGGTCGGATGGCATGGGGCCGATGGTACGGGAGCCGTCCCGGCCGGCGCGACGGCGTACGATCCCGCGATGGAGCTGGCTGACGCGACCGATCGATTGATCCTGGCCGGACGGCGCCTCGGTGCTCGCGGCCTGATCGCTGCCGGCGAGGGCAACCTCTCGGTCCGGCTCGATGCCGATCGGCTGCTCGTGACTCCACGTGGGCGGCGCAAGGACGAGCTGGGCGAGAACGATCTCGTTGTCGTCTGGCGCGATCATCCCGATCGCGAAGCCATCTCGCGGAACGGCCAGGGCCCGACCTCCGATCTCGCGATCCACCTCGCGATCCATGCCGCGCGTCCCGACGTCGGTGCCGTTGCGCATGCGCATCTGCCCGCCGCCATGGCACTCACCCTCGCCGGCGAGATCCCCGACCCGGCCGCGCTCCCCGAGACCGCGCTCTTCCTCCCGCGGTTGCCATGGCTGGCGCTCGGCGTCCCCGGGAGCGACGAGCTCGCCGGACGAGTCGCAGCGGCACTCTCGGTGCCACCCGAGCCGTTCCCGTCCGCGGTCCTCCTCGAGCGACACGGCGCGGTTGCGGTCGGCGACGATCCGGGCCACGCGGTCGATCGCCTCGAGCTCGTCGAGGTCCTCTGCCGTGCGTGGCGCGATGCCCTCCTGATTCGCGCGGCAAGGATCGCGGTCGCTATCGTGGTGGAACCCAGCCCAGGGTCATTGTCGGAGGGACGATGAACGCTCGGATCTATCTCGCGGAAATGCTCGGAACGTTCCTGTTCATGCTGATCGGGTACTCCTCGGTAGCGGCGATCGGCGTCAGCGGAGCGTCAACCCCGGGCGTCCTCGTCGTGCCCTTCTCGTTCGGCTTTGGCCTGCTCGCGGCGATCTTCGCCTTCGGCCACATCTCGGGCGCGCATTTCAACCCGGCCGTCACGATCGCGATCGTCCTCGACAAGCGGCTCCCGGCGATCGATGCCGTCGGCTACATCGTCGCCCAGGTCATCGGCGCGATCGCGACCGCGGCCGTCGTCCTGCTCACGGTCAGCCAGGCGGCCGTCGCCGCCGGCGTCACGAAGCCCGGCCAGGGCATCAGCGATGTGAGTGCGCTTATCCTGTAGACGGTATTCACGGCGATCTTCGTCATCGTCATCCTCACCTCGATGACTCGCGCGCCGAAGCTCGCCCCGCTCGCGATCCCGCTGACCCTCGTGGCAATCCACTTCGCGATCGCGACGATCAGTGGTTCCTCAGTCAATCCGGCACGTTCGATCGGCTCCGCGCTGATCGGCGGCAACCTGACCGGGCTCTGGATCTACATCGTCGGGCCGCTCGTCGGCGGCGCACTCGGCTGGGGCGTGTATCGCCTCATGAACCCCCACCAACTCGACGCCCCCGACATCCTCGGGGTCGCCGACTGAACGCCTGAGCGCGCCCGGCCCGTTCGACCTAGATGCGGCCGTCGTGGCCGAGGCGGCCGGCAGGTCGGCGATCGCCGCGAGCTCGCAGGAGCGCCAGGCGCTCGACTGCGATAACAGTCATCGCGTCGGTGATTCGGCCGTCGAGTGTCATCTCCACGACTTCGTCGAACGGGATCCAGCGCGGCTCGAGCTGCTCGGTGCCGTCGGGCGTGGCCTCGCCCTGGCGCAGCCCGGTCGCCAGGAACAGGACGGCAAGCTCGTCGGAGACCGAGTTGGAGAGATGGGCCTGAGCGAGCTCGCGCCAGTCGGTGGCCTCGACGCCCGTCTCCTCGCGGAGCTCGCGCTGCGCGCCCTCGAGGGCGGTCTCGCCGGCCGGCACGCCGCCCTCCGGGATCTCCCACGAATAGCCGTCGAGGGTGTAGCGATGCTGGCCGACGAGGAGGACTCGGTCGAGCTCATCGAGGACGAGGACGCCGGCCGCCAGGTTGGCGAAGTGGACGACGCCATAGACGCCCGGCTCGCCGTCCGGCCGGATCACCTCGTCATGCCAGACCGTGATCCACGCGTTCTCGTAGGCCACGCGTCTCGAGCGGCGGCGCCACGGACCACTCGCAAAGGTCCCCGATTCAATTCGGACCTCGGCCTCGTCGTCCACGAGGCCATCGTCGCATGTGGGGAGCGGCG
>JBDTNS010000216.1:0-4012 GCA_039933675.1 Chloroflexota bacterium | reverse complement strand
CCCATGATCCGTCCCCGCCGCCATCCTCGACGAGGATGATCTCGTACGCGGGGGACAGCTCCCCGAGGGCGATGCCCAGCCGCCGATGGAGCTCGCCGAGAGAGGCCGCCGAGCGGTAGACGGGGACGACCGCGGAGATGCCGGGCGTCGTCGCGTGTGTCGTCATGGAGCACCCATCGTACGTGCGATCAGGGGGCTCCGGTGACGCCGCTCACGCTCAGGTTGACGAGACGTGACACCTCGGGACGGAACGACGGCGATCCGGTGGCCTCGAGCCAGAGAAGCGTCAGGACGTCCGCCAGGTGCGGCGGATCGCCGGGCGCGATGCGCAGGTCGAGGTCGACGGGACGCCGGACGTAGTCGCCCATGTGGTAGGCGGGGCGGTCGATGATCGACTCGAGGTCTGCCTCGGCCGGCTCCCGTCCCCGCAGCGCAACCAGCCGGTCCCTCGTTCCGGTCCCCTCCTCGAACATCGCATTCAGCTCGTAGAACCGGTACGTCCGGCGCAGCGCGTTGAGGGCCGTCGCCGCGTCATTGACACGAACGTGGCGCGCCGTCTGCAGCGCCGGGTCGGCCCGGACGGCCTCGATCAGCGCCTGCTGCTTGAACCAGTCCACCTGGTACCCGACCAGGGTCCGCACGTCGGCGATCACGCTGATCCCGAGCAGCAGGCCCACGACCGCCAGTCCGGCCGTGCGCGTCGGCGATCCGAGGCTTCCGAACCCGCGTCCGATGGCCGCTGCGATCAGGCCGACGCCGAGCGGGACGAGGAGTTGATGGCGGCTCGACCAGTCCCAGATCATCGGCGTCAACCCGACCGCGAGGTAGGCGAAGACGCCGAGCCCGATCAGGGCGGCACCGATCAGGGCCAGGATCGGGGCCGGGGCAGGGCGAGCATCGCTGAGTCGCCGCCTGTGCCGAAGGAGGACGATCGCGAGGCCTGCGCCGGCGACGAGGCCGAGCCAGCCGGCGACCGCGAACGCCCGGGTCATCGGCTCGGCGAGGACCTGGCCCGGCACGGCGATCATGGCGCCGGGGACGCCGAGCAGGCCGCCGAGGGAGAGGGCGTTGTAGCCCTCGTAGACGCCATTCGGCGTCAGGAACGCCGCCTTCAGGACCCAGTACGCGACCGGCAGCGCGAGGAAGTCGGCGTGGCGGATCACGAGGCTGGCGATCGAGTCGCTGCGGGCACGCCGCAGGAGGAACGCGGCGAGGGCGATCGGCACGGCATAGAAGACGAGCAATGACGCCGTGTAGAACGAGAGCAGGAACAGCAGCAGGGCCGCGATGCGGCGCCCGGTGCCGCCGTCCTCGACGACGCGGATCAGCAGCCATGATGCCAGGAGGAACGCGAGGAGCGAGACTCCGTACAGCGAATCGATCAGGGCGATCCGGGCGACGTTGACCGGCAGCACGGCGAATGTCAGCGCGGCGATGAGCGCATCCATCGCGCTGATGCCCGGGAGCAACCGCAGGATGGCGTGCAGGACCAGGCTCGACGCCAGGTAGGTCGCGAAGATGAGGACGTGTCCCGCCAGGCCCGGCAACGGCAGCGAGAAGAGCGCCGAGTAGGCCACCCCGCCCAGGGGCAGCCCGAGCTCCGTGAAGCCGCCGATGAGCGACGCCGGCGTCCGACCGAGCAGGGTCCAGTCGTCCCAGTACAGGCCGCGGTTCACGAGCAGCAGGCCCCACGCGATCGCGTAGGCGGCGGCGATGATGAGGCGGTCGCGCCACAGGGAGTCATTTCGCGGGCCGGTCACGCAACGATGATCGGGGCTTTTTGGGTCCAGTGTCGAACCGCACGAGGGATCCGGGCCCAGACCTGCCGCGCTCCGTTCTGAAGCCGTAGCCTCGATGCGTGCCGTGCGCCATCATATGGGTGTCTTGACACGCGATAAATGGGTGGTCAGACTCGCCACTAATGGGTGCCTCACGTTCCTTGCGGGACGGCCGGACCGTGGACTACCGGCCGCGCCTCGCCGACGCCGCGCTCAATGTCCTTCTCCACGCGACCGGCGCGGTTGTGATCGAGGGGCCTCGCGGATGCGGCAAGACGGCGACGGCACGTCACGCCGCTGCGAGCGAGGTGCTCCTGGACCTCGACGCTTCAGCTCGAGCCGTCGGTCTTCTCGAGCCTGCCCTGTTGCTCGATGGCGACCGACCGCGGCTCATCGATGAGTGGCAGGTCGTGCCGAACATCTGGAACCAGGTCCGCCACGAGGTCGATGCCGCCAACGAGCCCGGTCAGTTCATCCTGACTGGCTCGGCGGTGCCGTCAGACGACCTCTCCCGGCACAGCGGCGCCGGTCGGTTCGGGCGCCTGCGAATGCGGCCGATGTCACTTGCCGAATCGGGCCACTCGACGGGCACGGTCTCGCTGGCAGCGATCCTTGGCGGAGATGATCCCCGAGCGCCGGAATCCGGTCTGGGGCTCAAGGACCTGGTCGATCGGATCGCGATCGGTGGCTGGCCCAACTTGCAGGCGCGACCGGTGGAGTCAGCGCTGACCGTGCTTCGTGGGTACATCGACGAGACGCGCCGGCTGGACGTTCGACGCGCCGACGGTATCGCCCGCGATCCAGAGAGTGTCGGACGGGTGCTCCGTTCCCTTGCCCGCCACGTCTCAACCTCTGCATCGGCTCGTTCGATTGCGGCGGACGTCGGCGGAGTCGACGGACCGATCGACCACCACACTGTTCTTGACTACATCCGCGCTTTGACGCGGATCTTCGTCATCGAGGACTTGCCGGCATGGTCGCCCGCCCTGCGATCGCGCACACCGCTTCGGTCGGCGCCGACCCGCCACTTCGTGGACCCGTCCCTCGCCGTTGCCGCGCTCGGGACGACGCCTCGGCGCCTCCTCCAGGATGTCGAGACCCTTGGTCTCTTGTTCGAATCACTCGTTGTCCGCGACCTGAGGATCTACGCGCAGGCGCTCGATGCCACCGTCTACCACTACCGCGACGGAAGTGATCTCGAGGCCGATGCGATCATCGAGGGACGAGACGGCTCATGGTCCGCCTTCGAGGTGAAGCTCGGCCCAGGGGCGATCGATGATGCCGCGACGACGCTGCTGCGCATCACGGACCGGGTTGACCCCGAGCGTCACGGTCGGCCGACGGCCCTGTGCGTCATCACGGGCTGGGGATTCGCCTATCGCCGCCGGGACGGGGTTGCCGTGATTCCGATTGGGGCCCTTGCCCCTTGAAATCCCGGCGTTGCCGGACGAGGAAGATGCTCGAGCATTCGATCGCCTACGACGTGACCGTCGACCAGTAGCGCTCGGCGACCCCGCCCGAGCCGTCGAGCAGCGCGACCTTCCTGGCGTACGCGCGGGTCTGGCGGGCCATCTCCTGGGTCCCTCCGGCGAACAGCCGGTCGATCTGCGACTCGTACAGGTTGATGCCGCTGATCTTCCGCTCGAGCTGGTCGCCGATGTCGGCGTACTCGGGCATCAGGCTCACGCCGTGGGGCAGGTCCGCGAAGGCCGTGGCCGGCAGGTCGGCGAGGTGCTTGAAGTCGTTCCACCAGGCGTACGGGAAGTCCTCGTAGAACGTGACGATCCCGGCGTACTCGGGTCCGGGCATCACCCAGCGCCGGCTCTCAGCGAGCAGCTTCACGCCGACATCGCGACAGAGCTGATGGTCGACGTGGTTGCCGATCCCGAGCGGCAGATAGAGCTTCTGCGGCTCGAGCCGGGCGATCTCGCGGCGGAGGATCTCGTACGGCGCGGCGTCATCATCACGCGGCGTGTTCAGAAGCTCCTCGTCGCTGGCATACCCGCGGAAGACCGCGTCGGGCAGGTCGAGGAAGACGATCGACGCCTCGGCGAACGCCGCGAACGTCTCGTCCTCGAGCCGACGCCGGGCCATGATCTCGCCGGCGGCGGCCGCATCGACGAGCTCGTCGGTCAGGACCGCACCCTGCGTCGAGAGGGTGTCCATGACCGGCTGGCCGGCGATCGACTCGCCCCGGATGCTCGCCCGGCGGTACCACGAGGAGCGCTGCCAGA
>JBDTNS010000215.1:0-4015 GCA_039933675.1 Chloroflexota bacterium | reverse complement strand
ACGGCCTCGAGCGATCCGAACCGCTTGACCAGGCCCTTGATCTGGATGATCGGCTCGTCATCGAGGGCAGTCATGCGGGCGCGACCTCGTCGGCGATCTCGCTCGCCAGGAGCGCTTCAAGCTCGCCTCGGATCGCGGGCGCCGAGAAGATCGTCAGGCGATCGCCGGCGGCGAGCCGCACGTCACCGCGCGGGACGATGATCCGGTCGCCGCGGGCGATCGAGACGAGCACGCTGTCGCGCGGCCAGGCGACCTCCGCGACCGGCCGGCCGGCGAGAACCGAGGTGGGGCCGATCTCGGCCTCGATCAGCGAGCCAGTCGAACCGACCGAGCGGACCTGGCGGACGTTCGCGGCCAATGCCCGGCGGTACGCGGCGACGACGTCGCGCGAGGACAGGATGCCGGCCAATCGACCATCCGCCACGACCGGCGCCCACGATCGATGGGCGTCGGCGAGAGCTCCGAGGACATCGTCGAGGGCGTCCTCGGTCGAGATCAGCGGGCCGTTGACCACGAGGTCGCCGATGCGCGCGGCTGGATCGGCCGCAACCAGGTCCTCGATGTCGATGCTGCCCCGCACCGTCCCGTTAGTATCGATCACCGGCGCGCCCGGGACGCCAGCGGCCACAAGGCGTTCTCGGGCGGCGTCCACGAGGTCGTCGGCCCGGATGACGGCCCGCGGCGCGCGGGCGGCGTCGCCGGCCGGAATCGCACCCATCAGCGGCAACCCGAACCGGAAGCGGTGCGCCGGCGAATCCGCTCGACTGCGGATCTGGGAGGAGTAGATCGAGCGGTCGCCGACCACGAGGATCGCGAGCCCGATGGCGAGCATCGCAGGCCCGAGCATCGACAGGCTGTCGGTCATCTCGGCGACCATGAGCATCACCGCGAGGGGCGCATGGGCGATGCTCCCGAAGAGGGCCATCATCCCGACAATGACAAACGGCGACGGGTCGACCGGCATCGCCGGTGCGATCGGCTCGAGGAGACGCCAGATCCCGGCCCCCAGCAAGCCGCCGACCACCATGCCCGGTCCGAAGATGCCGCCCGAGCCACCGGAGCCGATCGACAGCGAGGTCGCGAGGATCTTTGCGAACGGCAGGAGCAGGATGACCCACAGGGGGAGGCCGAGGAGGGTCGTCCGGTCGAGGCCTGCCTGGACCCAGCCGTAGCCCGTGCCAAGCACACCGGGGAGGACCAACCCCAGGCAGCCGACGGCGAGGCCCGCGATTGCCGGGCGAACCTCGCGGGGGAGCGACCAGCTCCCGAACCAGCGAGTGAACCCGTAGAAGGATCGGATGTAGAGCCGGCCGACCAGCCCGGCCGCAAGCCCGATCAGCGCGTAATAGATGAGCTGGCGGGCGTCGGTGAAGCCGGCTCCGCCGACCCGCCCGAAGATCGGGGAGTAGCCGACCAGCGCGCCGAAGATCGAGAAGGCGACGATCGATGCGACGAACCCCGGGACGAGCGCCTCCGACTCGACGTCGTCGCGGTAGGGGATCTCGGCGGCCAGCACGGCACCGCCGAGTGGCGCCCGGAAGATCGCGCCGATCCCGGCCCCCATGCCGCAGGCCACCGCGATCCGGGCGTCGCGTGCGTCAAGGTCGAGGACGCGGGCCATCAGCGATCCGAACCCGGCACCGATCTGGGCGGTCGGCCCCTCGCGGCCGCCCGATCCACCGGAACCGATCGTGATCGCCGATGCGACCAGCTTGATGATCGGGATCCTCGCCCGGATCCGGCGAGCCCCATGGTGGAACGCGGCGATCGCCGCATCCGTGCCGTGGCCCTCGGCCTCCGGCGCGAGGCGGAAGACGATCACACCGGAGATGAGTCCACCGAGCGCGACCACGAGCGGAATCGCCCACGGCCGCGCCGCCTCGGTGATGGGTCGCGCGCCCTCGCCGAGCGGTGACGCCGGAGCGAAGCCTGCGAGCGTCCCGAGGAAGAACCGGGCCGACACGTCCAACGCAACGAAGAACAGGGCCGCGCCCAATCCGCTGACGACCCCAATGACGGCCCCGAGGACGACCCACTTGCGGAGATACGCGGCATCGCGGACTCGGCGGCGGAGGGCGTACATCAAACCCTGCGCGGTCATGTGTATGACTCAAACGCCCGGGCAAGCCGGGCGATCGCGGCGCGGTCCCGCGACGTGAGGCCGACATCCGGCAGTTCGGCGAGGTCCGCGAGGTCCCGGCGGCGGTGCTGGATGACGCGGGTCCGCAGCTCTCGGCCCGCCTCCGTCAGGCGCACGAGGGTCACCCGGCCGTCGTCGGCGTCCTTCGTCGTGGCCACGACTCCACGGCCCCGAAGGCGCGAGATCAAGCGGCTGGCGGGCGAGGCATGGGCACCGATCCGGGAAGCGATCTCACCGATCGTCGCACCGTCTTCGTGATCTCCGACGATCAGCAGGACGCGCCATTGGACGAACGTGAGATCGGTGCCGGAAGCGGCGATCGCACGCTCAGTGATGGCCACGGAGCCCATGACCAGGCGCTCGAGGTCGGCGATCGGCGGGTTCGGCATCGCTGCACATGATAGGGCAAGGTATGTTCCATGTGAAACCTAGTTCTTAGTCGCGACGCCGCGCGCACCGCCCTCGATCCCCCACGGGTCATCCGTAACGCGACAAAGGTCTGTTGTGGCCACGCACCGACTCCATCGATGCTGCTCCCGCGTCGCCCGCGCTCTAACCGGCGCGGCCCGGCGGCGCCAGGATCAGACGCTCGATCGTGTTGCCATACCACCGCTCGAACCGCTCGGGACTCCAGCCTCGATCGACGACCAGCAGGCGATACGTCTCCGGGCTGCCGATGGCGTACAAGACGTCGGTCGCCGTCCCGATATCCAGGCCATCGCCGAGGCCGGTCGCCCCCACCACGATTCGGAGGAGCTCGCGTTGTCCGGCGTATCGCTCCGCGGCACCCCGGTCCCGCAGGGTCGCAATCTCGGGGTCGGCCGACGCCGCGCCCCGGACGACCTCGTCGACCTCGTTCCGGCGCTCCAGGATCGCTCGTCCGCGGGCGGCCAGCATTCGCGCCCGCTGACGCGGGTCGGATTCGGCGCGTAGCTCGTGGACCCATGTTTGCTGCAGGATCGGTGGGGCGCTGTCATCACCGGAGATGGAGACGTCGACGAGCTCGGACAGAACCGCCCGCTTGGTGCCGAAGGTCGCGTAGATGGTTTCGGGGGAGACGTCCGCGCGCTCCGCGATCGCGGTGATGGTCGTGCTGACGTAGCCGCGCTCGACGAACAGGGCCCGAGCGGCTCCGAGCACGCGACGGCGTGTCGCGAGGGCTCGGGCTCGACGACGCGGGAAGTCAGGCGGTGTGGACGCCTTGACAGGTCGGGTCATGTAGGCACAGTATCACCACATTGATACAGGCTCACTGCATCTACCGTCCGGATCGAAGGAGTTCCGCCGTGCCAGTCGTGCAACTCGAGCATCCCATCCGCGACTTCGAGATCTGGAAGAAGGCATTCGACAGCGATCCGATCCACCGGGAAGCATCCGGCGTGCGGCGCTACCAGATCTATCGGCCCGTCGATGACCCGAACTTCATCGCGGTGGATCTGCAATTCGAGGGTCAGGCCGAGGCGGAGGCGTTCAAGGCGGCCCTCGAGGAACTGTGGCGTTCGCCGCAGGCTGCGCCGGCGCTCGGCGGAGTTCCGCGAGTGCGGATCGTCGACATCGCGGAGAGCGGACAGTACTAGTTCGGCGCGGGCGCAGCCGCTGATCGCGGACAAGATCTTCGGACGGTTCGAGGAGGGCCTCGAGATCACCATGCCGCTCCTGCGGACCGGCCATGCGGATTTTCGACGGCACTGGCACGCCACCCGCGACCTGCCCAGCAGCCCGTCGGGTCGAGGCCTGGAGCAAGCATCTATACTCGAACGGCGCCGACATAGCTCAGTGGTAGAGCAGCTGTTTCGTAAACAGCAGGTCCTCGGTTCAAGTCCGAGTGTCGGCTCCACTCACCGTTCCGTGCTCAGGAAGAACAGCTATCCGAGC
>JBDTNS010000214.1:0-4049 GCA_039933675.1 Chloroflexota bacterium | reverse complement strand
AGTAGTACTCGTTACGGATCGTCTCGGCCGCCAGGCGCGTCGCCTCGAGCGCGTGGCGCGACGAGATGCGCGAGGTCACGAGCAGGTATAGGTGGCCCTTCGAGCGCGCCACCGAACCCACGCTCGGCTCGACGATAACGAGCGTGTCGGGCGAGTCGCTGAGCCGGTCGTGCTCGGCGACGACGCCGAGCTTCATGTTGAGCCGTACGGCCATCCGGGCCTCTCGAATTCGGGCGGATCCCCTCGGTCCAGGGGTCGCAGGGACGGACGGGCGACTGCAGATCGGGCTTGGCGTGGCGTCGGCCGCGGTCAGGTCGCCTCGGAGGTTGGCTGGCAGGTGAGCGGGATTATACGCGGGGACCCCCACGACGAACCTGCACCCGGAGTTCACGTGCGCCGACCCCACCCGGCGCGGCCGCGAATGCGGCCATCAGCTCCGTGCCGCGCAGGCGCAGCTCCTGGGCGACGATCGGCGCGTCGGCCTCGACGTCGACGGTGAAGCCCTCGAGGCGGACGACGCGGCACGCGCCGGCGGCCGTCGGGACCCGTTCGGCGACGATCGCCTCGAATGTCGCGATCGCGCGCGACAGACGCAGCTCGTCCTCAAGACCGAGCGCGCGGGCGGCCTCGGGGATGAGGTCGCCGAGTCGCACCATCGGCCGGCGCCGCGGGCCGCTCACCGGCCCACTCTGGCATCGACGCCCGCGTCTGGTCCGACCAGCTGAACGCGATCGGGGCCGGTCCGGACCTCCCAGGCGGTGGCGATCGCGCGGAGCTCCGGGTCGAGGTCGTCCAGGGTCGTGGTCGTCACGAACGCCTGCGGGAGCGCGGCGATCCGCCGGACGAGGTGCGATCGGCGCTCGGGGTCGAGCTCGGAGAAGACGTCGTCGAGGAGCAGGAGGGGCGGGCGACCGTCAATGGCGGTCACGACGTCGAGCTCGGCGAGCTTGAGTGCCAGGATCGCGGTCCGCTGCTGGCCGCGGGAGGCGAACGTGGCAAGATCCCGGCCGCCGAGCTCGAAGACGAGGTCGTCGCGATGCGGCCCGATCAGCGTCGAACCGTTCCAGACTTCCTTCTCGGCGGTCTCGGCGAGGCGGCGCGCCAGCGCGTCACGAGGCGACTCCCCGGGGAGCGGCGGGGCATTGGTCTCGTACCGAAGCCGCAGGTTCGCCGCGGCCGCCTCGTCCGGGGCGATCTCTGCGTGCGCGGCCGCGAGCGGCCCGGCCAGCACCTCGAGGAGTCGCCGCCGTTCGGCAAGGATCGCCGCGCCGCTGTCGAGGAACGCCCCGTCCCAGAACCGGAGCTCGTCGCGCGCCGCGCCCTCCTCCCGGATGGCGCGGAGGAGGCTGTTGCGCTGCTGGAGGGTTCGGCCGTAGGTCGCGAAGGCGTCGGCGTAGGCGGGCGAGCTCGAGGACGCGAGCTGATCGAGCACCGCGCGCCGCAGCGACGGCGAGCCGGCGATGAGGAGCATCTCCTCCGGGGCGAACAGGACGATCCGCAGGAGGCCGGCGAGACCCGTCGCGCGACGTCCCAGGCCGTTGACCCGGATCCGCTTGCGACCCGCGGTCCCGGCCGCGCCGGCCCTGACGATCGCGACCTCGAGGGTGTCCCTGCCGACCACGCCCTCGACTCGCGCGAGGTCGGTCCCCCAGCGGATCAGCTCGCCATCGGTCGTCGTACGATGCGACCGGCCCCACGCCAGGAGGACCATCGCCTCGAGGAGGCTCGTCTTTCCGGCCGCGTTGGGACCCCACACGATGTGCGGTCCGGGGCCGAACGTCGCCTCAAGGGACGCGTAGCCCCTGAGGTCGAGCAGGTTGATCGTCTCGAGCAGGGGTCGTCCGATCCCGGACGAGCCGGGTCGGCCTCCGGTAAACGGGCTAGGACGTGGTCCGGACGGGCATGACCACGTGGATGTACTGGTCGTCGCCGACCGGTTTGAAGACGCCGGGCGACAGCGGGCCGTTGAGCTCGAGCGCGAACTGGTCCGCGGTCACGTTCGTCAGGACGTCCGCCAGGTAGCGGGCGTTGAACGCGATCGTCGTCCCGTCGCCCTCGACGGCGGCCTCGACCTGGCCGACGTGGTCGCCGACCTCGGCATTGGCGCTCACGGTGATCCCCGGCTCGCCATCGGCGCTCACCTGGAGTTTCACGATGTTGGCCGACTCGTGGGCGATGAGGGCGGCCGGTCTGACCGCGCGGAGGAGCTCCTCGCGGTCGAGGATGGCGCGGGTCGTATGACTCTGCGGAACGATCTGCTGGTAGTTCGGGAACTGGCCGTCGATCAGCCGGCTGACGAGGTCGATCCCATCGAGGTGGAAGAGGATCTGGTTGCGGCCGCCGGCGAGGACGACCTCGACCGGATCGTCGACGTCGGCGAGGATCCGCGCAAGCTCGTTGAGGGCGCGGGCCGGGATGACGACGCTCGTCTCCGGAACGGCGTCGAGGATCGGAATCGTCTTGACCGCGATCCGGTAGTTGTCGGCGGCCGCGAGCGTCAACTTGTCGCCCTCGAACTTCGCCAATACCCCGGTCAGGATCGGTCGCGCCTCGTCGCTTGCCGCCGCGAATGCGGTCTCGGCGAGCGCCTGGCGGAGAACGTTCTGCGCGATTCGTGTCGTCGGTCGCTCACCGGCCGCCCCGATCGCCGGGAACTCCTCGGCATCGATCCCCTTGACGTGGGTTTCGAACCGGCCGCATTTGAGGTGAAGGACGTCGCCCGGCTGCAGGTCGAGATCGACCCGGTCGCCGGCCGGCAGCGAATTCACCAGGTCAGTGAGGAGCTTCGCCGGAACGGTCGTGGCGCCGTCGGTCTCGATCTTGCCCGGGACCCAGTAGGTGATACCGATCTCCAGGTTGGTGGCGGTCAACTTGAGCCCGGCATCCTCGGTCTTGAGCAGGACGTTGGCGAGGACCGGTAGCGTGCTTCGGTTCGAGACGGCGCGACTGACGACCGAGAGGCCGCGCGCCAGGTTCTCCTGCATGACCGAGAGTTTCACGGTGGGCTCACTCCAGTTTGGGTGGTTCGGGTCCGCGGGTCCGCCTGGGTTGAAGGCCCGCGATCGGGCGGGGGGATCGTCCTGCCCCACGGGATCGGGCCAGTCGGTAGTGGTGGGTATCTTCCCTCTATCTTCTCATCCCGTCATCACCGTAATAAGGGTGTGGACGCGGTGGAGATCCACGCTTGGTGGTGCGTGACGCGGCAGTGGACGACACGGCGGCGACGGTGGATTGGCCGAGCGTCCACGGCGGATTGGCCGCGGACAGATGGTGGACGGCTCGGCTATCCGCTCCGGAGCGGTCCGAAGTTGCGCCGCGATCTCCACGACGCGGGGCCGGATATCGAGGCCGGAGGCCCGGGATGTCCACAATGGACCGGGGTTTTCCACGGATTCTGCGTGTTTATCCACACGAGCGGGTCGTGGAAGGCATGCCGCATGCCGCCTGGAGGCGCCGGCCGCCATCGTGCGGCGCGGGTCAATCCGCGTAGATCAGCTCCCGCACGGCGGCGATCTCGCGTCGCAACTCGTCGTTGGCGGCCGATTCGCGGGTGATCTTGTCGCACGCGTGGAGGACGGTCGAGTGGTCGCGACCGCCGAGCTCGGCGCCAATGCGCAGCAGTGAGACGTCGGTCTCCTCGCGCATCAGGAACATCGCGATCTGGCGCGGCACGACGATCGCCTTGTCGCGCTTCTGGCCCTGGAGCACGTCCATCGGGACGCTGTAGTACTCGGACACGACCTTGGCGATCCGTTCCGGCGTCACCTGGCGCTTCTTCGGGTTGTACAGGACGTTCGAGAGCACGGCCTGGGCGAGCTCGATACCGATCGGCATGGCACCCATGCTCGCGTAGGCGACGATCCGGTTCAGGGCGCCTTCGAGCTCACGGATGTTGCTGACGACCTTGCGCGCGATGAATTCCAGGACGTCCGAGGTGACCGGAACCGACCCTTCCTCGGCCTTCGCCCGGAGGATGGCGATCCGCGTTTCGAGATCCGGCGCGGTCAGGTCGGCGATGAGGCCCCACTCGAACCGGCTGCGCAGCCGCT
>JBDTNS010000213.1:0-4061 GCA_039933675.1 Chloroflexota bacterium | reverse complement strand
TGGACGACGGTCCGGATGCGGCGATGATCGTGCTCGAGAATTCGCCCGGGAGCGGCTTCGGTCTCGGGACGAACCTCGACGAGCTGGCGGCGATCGCCGAGGCGGCGGCCGCGCGCGGGGTCCCCGCGAGCAGGCTCGGCTTCTGCATCGACACGGGCCATGCGTGGGCGGCCGGGATCGATGTCGCACGACCCAACGTAATCGACGCCTTTCTCGCCGCCTTCGAGGCGCGGATCGGGCTTGACCGGCTGGTGATGCTACATCTCAACGACTCTAAGTCGGAGCCGGGTTCCCACCTCGATCGCCACGAGCACCTCGGTGCCGGCCGGATCGGTGTCGCCGGGCTGGGCCATCTGCTGCGTCACCCGGCGCTGGCCCACGCGACGTACTACCTCGAGACGCCGGGGATGGACGAAGGCTACGACGCGATCAACATCGCGCGCGCCTACGACATCGCCGCGTTCCGGCCGCTCGCGGATCTGCCACCCGAAGCGATGACTGTCCGCGGCAGCCGAGCCAGGACCGCTCCCGGGCCAGCCGAGGGCGAGGAGGGATCGGCGCCGGCCGAGGAGGGGGCGAGTGCGGCGGCGCCCAAAGGCACTCGAGTCAGGGGCAGGGCCGCGGCCAAGGCCGGTTTCTGAGCCCCGGGACTCCGAGTCGTGGCACAACGCACACGAGAGGAACGGTACGGCCGATCCTGGCCCGGATTCGGGCGTGGACGCGCATGTTTCAGGCCCGCGATGGCCTCCCTGAGCGTGAATGCTTGGCGGACTGCCGCCGCAGCGCGCTTCGATCGGCCATATCGGTCCGCGGGTGTGCGTTACGCCACAGCCCGCGCGATGAAGGCCCGCTGGCCCGAAAAGTGACCGATGAGCCCCCGGCCAAGGCCAGATCCTGAGCAACCGGGCCGCAAAGCCCGGGGAATCGCGAACGCCGGCGCCCCAGACGCCGGCGTTCGCTGCCCCGATGACCCGGCTCGTGGAGGGCGAACCGGGTCGTGCCCCTGGATTTTGCTAGTAACGCCCCGGTTCTCGGCTTGCCGAGCGGCTGACCGGGCGGACGGTGCTGATGGTGGATCCAACGCCGGCACCGACCGGGCTGGCGGTTGCGGTCTGTCGCCCGGTCAGACGCTCGGGTGCCCGTTCGGCACTCGGCTTGACCTCGGACGACTGGAAAGAGCGGCCATAGCGGCGCATCCGCACCGCGAGGTAGTACTCCATGATCTGGCGAACCTGTGGCTCGCTCAGGAGCTCGTCGGCGCGGAGGGCGTACTCGACCCGCGCGGTGGGGTTCGTGTTCCCGGCCGCAACAAGGCCCAGGTATTGCGGGGTGTCGGCGTCATCGCGAAGCTCGCGCAGACCACGAGCCAGCTTGGTCGCCGTCCCGAGGGAGGGCATGCGATCGCCGCGAATCAGGCGGGAGATCGTGGAATGGTCCACGCCCGACTGCTGGGCGAGCTGCCGCTGAGACATCTTCTTGGCCTTGAGCTGAGCTCGCAGCCACTCGTTGAACGCTCGGCCGTTCTGGGTCGTCATGTGTTGCCTGGGCGCTCCGTTGGATCGGGCCGTAGGTATGGTTCGCTGCGGCAACTATCGATGGGCAGCAGCGCGGCCTGTATCACCCGTTCGTACCGGTCGCGTTTCGAGTTGCCTGCCAGATTCCGGGCGGTTCGGTGCGGTGCATCACGGTTCAGGACGGGCGCGGCGAACCACCCACCCCTGACTTTAGTACGTGCGGCAGCGTCGCTCGGTTCACGAGGGACGAAGGTGAAGCGCAATCGCGCGCTTCGACCGTCAAACCGTGGTGGCCGCCGGCGACGTGCTTGCGGGCTGCTGGATCAGGCCCATTCCGCGCGGCATCGGCGAGACGACGTAGGTCACCGCCCCAAACACGATGATCGACAGGACACTGATCACCCAGTCGAGGATCGTGATGGCCGTCGCCTCGGGCAGCGGGACGCCATAGGCGACGGTCAGGACCCCGATCACGCCGGCCTGCGCGAACCCGAGCCCGGCCGGGCTGAGCGGGATCGCCGTCAGGAGCGAGCCGATCAGCGCGACGAAGACCGCCCCCGAGATCCCGAGCTCGACATCGGGGAAGGCGAAAGCCAGGATGACCACGTAGAGGCGGAGCCCCTCGGTCAGCCAGATGAACCCGGTGATGGCCGCGAGGAC
This sequence comes from Chloroflexota bacterium, assembly GCA_039933675.1. GTDB lineage: Bacteria > Chloroflexota > Limnocylindria > Limnocylindrales > CSP1-4 > SPCO01. The sequence goes on along the minus strand of JBDTNS010000213.1, from coordinate 1,887 downwards.
CGGCAGGTGGCGGAGCCCGACGGCACCGAAGACGCCTTCCTCGAAACGGTCGTATAGCCCGTGGACACGTTCGGGGAGCGGGAGGGCGACGATGATCCGCCGCCCGAAGTTGCGCATCGTGAACAGCCCGACGGCCCCCGCGACCACGACGACGATGCCGACGATGAAGACGATCCGAATCGCCGGCGGCATGCCGTCGCGGAAGCTCCACAGACCGGCGGCCAGGCCAAGGATGGCGATCGCGAAGATGTCGAGGATCCGCTCGATGAAGACGGTCCCGAAGGTGCGGCTCAGCGACGCGACGCTGTTCATCTTGAGCAGGTAGGCCCGGTAGACGTCACCGAGCTTGGCCGGCACGACGCAGTTGACGAACCACGAGATGTACAGGATCTCGATCGAGTTGCGCAGGCTGATGACGAAGCCGGTCTCGCGCAGGAGCCGCTTCCAGCGGTAGCCGCGCAATGGGAAGCCGAGGTAGAACACGACGAAGGCGAGCAGGATCAGCGCCGGATTTGCCTGCAGGATGAGGTGCGGGACCTGGGCCAGGCGATCGCGATTCAGGTAGAGGAAGAAGGCGATGATCGCGAGCGGGACAACGATCGAGATGATCGTCCGCGGCTGGCGCAGCCGCTGCCCGATCGAGATCTGGGCGACCTCGCCCGGTTCGCTCTCGAGCGCCTCGACGAGCGAGCCCGGATCGTGGCCGGGCGAACTGGGCGGGCCGGTCATGCCGGTCATGCCGGTCATGCCGGTCATGCCGGTCGATCCGGTCGGCCAGCGGTCGTGCCAGAAACTGTCGGGCGCACCCGACCGTTGCCCCGAACCCGGTTGATCCCCTTGGCGACTGGCGTCCAGAATCTGAGCACGTAACTCGCACGGCCCGGGACGATCTCGGCGCTCGGGAGCGCGGCGAGGAGCCCGGCCGGCGTCGACGGATCGCCATCGAGGGCGGTGTAGGCGACCCCGATCTCCATGATCGAATGGGCGTCGGACACCGCGACCCCGGGCCGGTCGTGCTTGATCGCGAACGCGGCGGCATCGTCGTTGCCGTGCCCGACGACCCGGGCGTTGTACGTCTCGATCCAGTCGACGAGCGGCGCCAGCCCCGCCATCGATGCATCGCGCAGGAGCGACCCGCGCATGCGATCGAATGGATGCGGGATCCCGACCAGGCCGCCCTGCTCGCGGACCGCGGCGATCGTCTCGATCGCTGACAGCCCGGGCTCGATCGCGCGCTGAAGGAAGACGCAGATCAGGTCACCGTCGCGGGTCTTGACCTCCTCACCGACGATGATCGTGAGACCGGCCGGCGCCAGCGCTCCAGCTTCCAGCGCAACGTCGATCCGATCGTGATCGGTGATCGCGAGATGGGTCAGCCCGCGCTCGCTTGCAGCCCGGACGATCTCGCGCGGCGCGGACAGGCAGTCGAAGCTTGCCGCGCTGTGGCAATGGAGATCGATGAAGGCACGTCCGCTCATGGGTGCTCGGCCGCGTCAGATTTGCTGGACCAGCGACTTCTTGAAGAAATCGAAGTGTTCCAGCGCGAGGCCGGTCCCGAGCGCCACGCAGTTGAGCGGGTTCTCCGCGACGTGACACGGGACCCCGGTCACCTGGGTCAGGAGCTTGTCGACGTTGCGCAGGAGCGCGCCGCCGCCGGACATGACCATCCCCTTGTCGATGATGTCCGACGAGAGCTCGGGTGGCGTCTGCTCGAGGACGGAACGGACGGCGGCGACCAGCTGCTGGAGCGGGGCCTCGATCGCCTCCATCACCTCGCTGCTGGTGATCGGGATCGTCCGCGGCAGGCCCGCGATCAGGTCGCGGCCGCGGATCTCCATGGTCAGCTCGCGCTCGAGCGGCAGGGCCGTCCCGATCTCGATCTTGACC
>JBDTNS010000212.1:0-4068 GCA_039933675.1 Chloroflexota bacterium | reverse complement strand
GAGACCGGAGGCGCCTGCCCAATCGGCGCCCCCGGTCTCGAGGGAGGGAGGGATGGAACCGTTTCGGGTTCGTCCAGGGCATACGCTACGGCGCGTCGGTTCAGGGTCGAGGAGGCATCCGATTAAGAAAGCGCTACGGGGGCGCGCGGAGCGTCGATTCTGCGGAACGCATGGGACAATCCGCCGATGACTTCGAAGGCGGCAGCGCGCCGCAGCCGGTCCGCCGCCGTCGCGCTCCTCGCCATCGGCGCGCTCCTCGCCGCGGCGTGCGGTCCGTCGAACCCCTCGGGCGCCCCGTCGAATGCCGCGACTCCGGCGGCGACCGATGTCGCCGAAAGTGGGGCGCCGTCGGGTTCGGCGCCGCCCTCGGCGACCGCCAGCGGCGACGCCGCTGCCGTCTACGACGCGGTCGAGCAACAGGTCATCGCGATCCGCGGGCTCCAGCCCAAGCACCCGGTCGATCGCCAGCTCATCGACGAGACCGAGCTGCGCACGATGATCACGCAGCAATTCGACACGGACGCACCGCCCGCCTACGTCGCCGCCACCGAACGGCTCTACAAGGCGCTCAACCTCATCCCGGCGACCTCAAGCCTGCGGATGCTGAGCCTCGACCTCTTGAGCGGCGGCGTCGCGGGCTTCTACCGGAACGACCAGGGCAAGCTCTACATCGTTTCGAAGACGGGGACGCCGGGCGCGGCCGAGCGCCTTTACTTCGCACACGAATACGACCACGCGCTGCAGGATCAGAACTCGACGATCTTCAAGGACTTCGACAAGGTCCTCGACCAGAGCGACCAGCTGCTGGCGCGGCAATCGATCTACGAGGGCGACGCGACCCTGCTCATGACGGAGTGGGCAAAGGACAATCTCGACCAGGCCGGGCTTCTCGAGGTGCTCCGCGCGAGCAACGATCCAGCCGCGCAGGAGGTGATGAACCGGACGCCGGCGATCCTGCGCGAGACGCTGACATTCCCGTATACGACGGGACTCACCGACGTGTCCGCCGTCCAGGCGAGCGGTGGGTGGGCCGCCGTCAACGCCTACTTCACGGCAATGCCGCGCTCGACCGAGCAGATCATCCACCCCGAGAAGTACACCGCGGGGGAAATGCCGGTGGCGGTGACGCTGCCGGCCGACCTGGCGACGCGTCTGGGCGCCGGCTGGAGCGTGCCTCTGGAGGACACCTTCGGCGAGTTCCAGCTCGGAATCTGGCTCCGAGAGAACGGGGTGGCCCCGGCCGACGCCCTCAAGGCCGCGGCCGGCTGGGGCGGCGATCGCCTGGCGATCATGGAAGGCCCGGGCGGCGCCTGGGCGATCGCCCTCCACACCGAATGGGACACGGACGCCGACGCCGCGGAGTTCCAGACCGCCGCGAAGACCGCGTTGGGCAAGGCCGGCGGCGTCGGGGCACTCATCTCAAGGACCGGTGGCGGCGGAAAGACAAGGTGGATCATCGTCGCGAACGCGGGCGCCACAGTCAGCCGGATCAAGACCGCGCTCGCCATCGGCGAGTAGCGAACGAGGCCTGCGAACAATCTTCGCCCGGCGACCCCCCTACATCGACTCCGGCGCCGAGATCCCGAGCAGGCCGAGGGCGTTCGCGAGCGTGATCCGGGCGGCGCCCGCGAGGGCCAGTCGGGAAGCGGAGCGGGCCGGCTCCTCCGTGTCGACCACGCGCGCGTCGCGGTAGAAGCCGTGGAACGTCGTGGCCAGCTCGGTCACGTACGCGGTGATCCCCTGCGTCTCTTCCGCGGCTACGGCGTCCTCGACCACCTCGGGGAAGCGCGAGATGGCCCGCGCCAGCGCCGCCTCGGGCGCACCGACCAGGGCCCCGCCAACCCCACCCGCGGGTGTCAGCCCGGCATCGGCGGCCTTCCGCAGGATCGATGCGATCCGGGCGTGGGCGTACTGGACGTAATAGACCGGGTTCTCGTTCGACTGCTTCTTCGCCAGCTCGATGTCGAAATCGATCTCGGTCGTCACCGCCCGTGAGGCAAAGAACCAGCGCGCCGCGTCGACGCCGACCTCGTCGAGCAGCTCATCGAGCGTGATGAACTCGCCGGCGCGCTTGCTCATCGAGACTTCCTGGCCGTCGCGCACGAAGCGGACCCACGAATAGAGCAGCATGCGGACGGCATCGCGGTCGTAGCCCATCGCCTCGGCCGCGTTGCGAACCCGGGCGACCGTCCCGTGGTGATCGGCACCCCAGATGTAGATGAGGTGATCGAAACCGCGGCTGAACTTCTCCGTGACGTAGCCGATGTCGGCGGCGAAATAGGTCGGCTCACCGTTCGAGCGGAAGATCACCCGATCCTTGTCATCGCCAAAGTCAGTCGAGCGAAACCAGACCGCGCCGTCCTGTTCGTAGACATGGCCACGCTCGCGCAACCGTTCGACCGCGCGCTCGACCCAGCCCTCGTCGTGCAGGCGGGCCTCGCTCGTCCAGACATCGAAGCGGACGCCGAGCGCCGCCAGGCTCGCCTCGATGCCCTCGCGCACGCGACCTGCCGCCCAATGGCCGACGATCCCGTCCGTGTCGGCGCCGGTCGCGATCGCAGCGGTCCAGACGTCCTCGGGCACCCCGGCCGCGAGGTCGTTGACGTAGTCGGCCTTGTAGCCGTCCTCGGGGACGGGTTCGCCCCGCCGAATCGCAGTCACCGACGCGCCGAGGTTCCGGATCTGCCCGCCCGAATCATTGAAGTAGTACTCGCGCGTGACGCGCTGCCCGCCGGCCTCGAGGACGCGGCTGAGGAGGTCGCCGATGAACGCGCCGCGGGCATTGCCGACATGGAGCGGGCCGGTCGGGTTCGCAGAGACGAACTCGACATTGACCGAGCGGGGCCGGATCGGCGCCACGTGACCCCAGGCCGCCGGGTTCGCCAGGATCCCCTCGATCGTCGCCTCGAGCGCCCCATCGCGAAGGCGCACGTTGAGGAAACCGGGTGCCGCGGCCTCGGCCGCCGCGATCGGCGACGACCCGGCCGCCGTGCCCGCGGCCGCGGCAGCCGCCAGCTCCGCGGCAAGCGCTTCGGCGATCGCCAGCGGCGCCATGCGATAGGGCCGAGCGAGCTTCATCGCCAGGTTGCTCGCGAAGTCGCCGTGGGCCGGATCGGCCGGACGGGCGACCTCGATCGCCGGTGGTTCCGCGTCACCCGGCCACGGCGGGAGTGCACCCGAAGCGACCGCCCGTTCCCAGGCTCGAGCAACGGCCACACGAACCTGGCCACGAATCGGCGCGAGCGGCGCGGCAGGCGTGCTCAAGGTCGCGTCGGTCACCGTCTTCCCTCATCCAACAAGAGTCCGACGATGGTACCCGCTGACCAAAGTCGTGGGTGAGTACCGGAGGTCGGTGACGACTGGCACCACATTCGTTGATGACGTCTGGTGGAGTCCGTCGCAGCCCTGTAACGATTGGGGCGGTCGATAGGTCGCCATACGTACTGGACGAGCCCGGTACGCGACCCCATCATTCGGCTTAGCAATCTTGAGCAGCAGCTGTATGACGAGGCGGTGCTGCACGCGTCATCCAACCTCGTAAGCAGTGGATCGGGGAGTTATCGATCATGAAACTTAGAAGGATCAGCGGCCTTGTAGCTGCGGTCGTGCTGATGCTGGCCGCGGTCGGCGGGACATTGGCGGCGTCGGTCACGCCGACGGAGCACTCGGGCAACATCACGGGAAGCGGCACCTTCGCCGCCGATTGCCCTGCCGGCAACTTTGCGATCGACATCGACGGGGGAGTCGCGTCGGGCTCCGCTGGCGGCGTCACCGTCAACGTCACGTATCACGCCGACAACACGATCGACTTCGCCGCGACCGGCGGCACCGTCTCGATCGCCTTCGTCAAGGGCGGGGACGCATACAACGAGTACGACTACTCGCCGTCCGTGACCTCTGACACCAATCTGGTCTCCCCGCTCAATGGCGGTGACCAGGTCCCGACAGTGAGTCACACGGTCTTCTGCGTCGCAGGGACGCCGACGGCAACTCCGGTCGCAACTCCGGTCGCAACCCCGGTCGCCACCCCGGTCGCCACCCCGGTCGCCACCCCGGTCGCCACCCCGG
>JBDTNS010000211.1:0-4089 GCA_039933675.1 Chloroflexota bacterium | reverse complement strand
GAGACCCCGGTCAGGTTCCGGAATCGGAGGGGCGGGGTCAGCAAGGTCTCGGGCTCGTGGCGGGCGTCCGTGAACGCCGGCCGCTCGATGCTCAGGGTCGCGATCGAGGAGACGCGACCACGACCCGTGCTGGCGCTCATGGCCAAAGCGCCGCGCGTCGGCCACGCCAAGACTCGCCTGGCTGTCGCGATCGGCGAGGAGCGTACCGCGGAGTTCTGGGCCGCGTGCCTGGGGGATTCGGGCGCAAACTTGCGTCAGGCGGCCGTCAATGGGCAGCTGACTCCGCTGGTCATGCTCCCAAACAAGGACGACGTCGTTCCTGTTCACCAGATCATCGGGCCCCATTGGATCCCGATCGTCCAAGGCCGACCGGGCCTGTCGGCGGCTCTCTCGGAAGTGTTCCTGGCTGCGTTCGATCGCGGTGTGAATCGGGCTCTCGCGGTCGCCGGTGATAGCCCATCCCTCCCCCCGGAGCAGATCCTCGCGGCCCTGAACCGACTCGCAACGACGGGTTCGTCGGCGGTCATCGGTCCAAGCTCGGACGGCGGGTACCACCTCGTCGGGCTTCGCTGGCGGGCAGCCCCGCATTGGTGGCCGGACCGCATTCGCGATCGGTCTCGCGCGCGCTTCGCGCGCCGCCTGCAGGTCGCGTTCGACGACATCTCACTGGGTAGCGGCTCGGCGCTGGAGGCGACGCAGACCACGCTCAGTGCCGCAGGATGGCGAGTCGAACGGACCGCATCCTGGGCCGATGTCGACACGCTGGAGGACCTGCAAGCCCTCGCCCGAGAGCTCGAGGGTGACGGCCGGCGAGCCCCGCGGACGGCTGCCTGGATCAAACGCAATCGGAGCGTCATCAACGCCGGTGGGCTTTGAGGAGCGCGGGTCGGATTCGCTGGCGCCCGCAGGCAGCGACGCGTGGACATGAGCCTCGTCCCGAAACGTCATCGATTCGAGACGCACAACCGTTATCGTCCCTGTGGCGACGACCTGACGGATAGGAGGACCACACGCCCAATGGAGACCCGCCCGCCGAGCGCCCAATGGGACTGGATCTATGCGACCCGCGAGATGGATGCCGTGGGCTGGTATGAGGCTGACCCGATCAACTCGCGGGAACTGGTCTCCGAGGCCGTGACCCGCGGTGCGCGGAGCGTCATCGACGTCGGCGGAGGCGGCTCGCGACTAGTGGATCACCTGATCGATCTCAACCTCGACCGGATCGCGGTCCTTGACATCTCGGAGGCAGGATTGGCAGTGGCACGGCACCGATTAGGCGCACGTGCCGCCGCGATCGAGTGGATCGTCGGTGACGTTGCCACTGTCGACAGCGTCGGCCCATTCGACATCTGGCACGACCGCGCCGCGTTCCATTTCCTGCTCGACGAGCCGTCACGACGTCGCTACGTTCGCCTTGTCGAACAGACATTGGGAGTCGGGGGTGTCGCCATCATCGCAACGTTCGCCGACGACGGACCTGAGCGGTGCAGCGGGATGCCCGTCCAGCGCTACGAACCCGCAGAGCTCGCCAACGTGTGCGGAGAGGGTTTTCGCCTGACAGGGACCCGACGGTATCTGCATCACACACCGGCCGGTGTCCCGCAGAGCTTTCAGTATTCCACCCTGGAACGTGTCATCCCAAGCGCGGCGCATGATGTCTGGCCGTAACTCCGCGGTCAACTACGGCGGCAGTCGTTCCCTCCCGGTCCACGCGGACTTGGAAGAACCGCTCACTGACCTCGAGTCCGGGCTGTTGATCCGTATCCATATCGCCCTGCTAGGGATGACCGAGGGTCAGATCCTCCGGATCTCAAGCCCGGTGACCGAGGTAACGGATCAGCTCCGATCGTTTGAGGTCGCTAGCGGACACGCGTTGCTTTCGGTCATCCCGGACGCCGACAGGCCCGGTTGGTTCGCCCACTACATGCGCAAGGGTCGCGCGCGCACGGATTGGTCCGACAGGGCAAACATCACCCGCTCTGCCCCACCAGCTGCTCCCCGATCGGTCGAACGGCTCATGCCGACCCGCCTCTGGATGTACACGAACTACGACTGCAATCTTGCCTGCGACTACTGCTGCGTCGTGTCGGGTCCACGCGTCGATCCGCGGCGTTTGCCGGCCGATCGGATCCGCTCGATTGTTGACGAGGGTTTGACAGCCGGCATGGACGAGGTGTTCCTGACGGGCGGTGAACCGACCCTGCGGCCCGATCTGCCTGAGCTCATCGAGTACACCACCGACCGCCTGCCGATGACCTTGCTGACGAATGCCATGCTGCTGCACGGGCGGCGATGGCAGGGACTTCGACCATTGATCGAGATGGGACGGCCGGTAGCGTTCCAGGTGAGCCTCGATTCGGCCACTCCCGAACGCCACGACGCCCACCGTGGCCCTGGCGCCCACGCCCGTGCCCTGGGGGGGATCCGAACGCTCGTTGACGCCGGGGCACGCGTCCGCCTGGCGGCCTCCCTGCCGGAGGCGGCTCTCGGCGAGATCCCGGCACTCCATCGCCTGGCCGATACCTTTGCGATCCGACCGGACGATCGGATCTTCCGACCGATCGCACTTCGCGGAGCCGCGTCGGAGGGCGAGCCCATCCGACCCGAGGACGTCGCTCCGGAACTGACCTGCGACGCGCAGGGCTGGTTCTGGCATCCCTTATCGAACGATCCAGACATGCGCCTGGATCTTCCGTCCGATGCTTCGGTCGCCGTCGCGCTCATTGCCGTGCGCGCAAGGCTGAGTGACATGATCGCGACCCGCACCGCCAGACTCGATCGGTTCGTGTGCGGCTGAAGCCAGATTCGCTGCTTGCCCGGTTCCTGATCGGTGCCGCCCTCGACGACGCCTGGCGGGCGCACCCCGGCCGAGTGTCTCTTCGCAGGCATCACCATGGAGCCATCCCGATGACGGCCTCGAGCCCGGACGCCAGCGCTTCCAGGCCGATCCTCGTGACCGGCGCGCCCGGCAACATGGGCACCCCCCTCGTCGGGGAGCTGATCGCCCTTGGGGCACGGGTCCGTGTCGCGGCGAAGGACGTCGAGAACGCCCGGGCGGCGTTCGGCGAGACGGTCGAGATCGTCCGCTTCGACTTTGCCGATCCATCGACCTTCGACGCGTTCGACGGCGTGGAGCGGATGTTCCTGCTGCGCCCGCCGCAGATCGCCGACGTGAAGCATGTCATCGGTCCGGCTCTCGATGCGGCGACGGCCCGCGGCGTCCACCATGTCGTCTTCCTTTCGATCTAGGGCGCCGAGCGCAACCGGGTCGTGCCCCACCGCAAGATCGAGGACCACCTGCGCGGCTCCGGGCTGGACTGGACGTTCATCCGCGCCGCCTACTTCATGCAGAACCTCTCGACCACGCACGCGGCCGATATCCGCGACCGCAACGAGATTTACATCCCGGCCGGCCGAGGATCGCGGACGGCCCACGTCGATGTGCGCGACGTGGCGGCGGTGGCGGCACGCGCCCTCGTCGAGCTTGGGCATGCGGGTCGCGCCTACACGCCGACCGGACCGGCGGCGCTGACCTACGACGAGTGCGCGGCCATCTTGAGCGAGGTGCTCGGTCGACCGATTCGCTACGCCGACCCGACGCCCTGGCACTACTGGCGGCGGATGCACCGACGCGGGATGCCGACGGCGATGATCGCGGTCACACTCGGCATCTACACGGCCGCCCGGTTTGGTCTCGCCGCAGGGCTGACCGACGACGTCGAGCGCGTGACCGGCCGGCCGGCCATCGACTTCGCGATGTTCGCCCGCGACTGCCGCGACGCATGGGCCTCGCCGCGGCCGACGCCGGACAGTAGGCGACCGACGACGGTCGACCGATGACGGGGAGAACGAGATGCAGGTGACGATCCTCGGCGCCACGGGGCGAATCGGCTCCATGGCGATGACGGAAGCCCTGGCCCGGGGACACGACCTCATCCTCCTGTCCCGCCGTCCGCCGACGGCGCCGAGCATCGAGCACGCCTCGACGATCATCGGGGCCGTGGCGGATCCCGAAGCGCTGCGCCGTGCCGTGACCGGCAGCGCCGCCGTCATCGCCGCGCTCGGTCCGCGCACGAACACGCTCGAGGA
>JBDTNS010000210.1:0-4118 GCA_039933675.1 Chloroflexota bacterium | reverse complement strand
CTCGTCGGGCTCATAACCCGAAGGTCAGAGGTTCGAATCCTCTCCCCGCAACCAAGCCGCTTTTCCCTCGAACCCCGGGCCCGACCACCCGGGGTTCTTCCTTGTCCGTCTCGGTCGTGGATTGACTCCGGTCGACTGTGCCGAATAGGCTCCCCGTGGGAGGGTCGGAATGCTTCGAATCGTCGGCGCCGGTCTTGGGGCAGTGGCGACGTACGTCCTGCTGATCCTGTTTGCGGGCTCGGCGCAGTCGCAGGTCTATCTCACAGCGGTTGGAGTCGGGCTCGTCATCTCGATCGCCTGGCCGTGGATCATCAAGCTGATGGTCGCCGGCCGTGTGCGTGATCGGCGCCGCGAGGAGATCGCACGCGAGGTCCAGGAGCGGTCCGCGCCGAAGCCGCCAGGAGGTTGACGAGCCCCTCGACGCGCGGCATCCGCCGGTTCATCCCGCCGCTCCTGCACGACGCGCCCGATTTTCGCCGGCTCTGGACCGGCCAGACGATCTCGGTCTTTGGCGACCAGGTCACCCAGCTCGGGCTGCCGCTCGTCGCCGTCCTGATCCTTGGTGCCGACGCGACCCAGATGGGGACGCTGACCGCGGTCGGGCTCCTGCCGCACCTGCTCTTCTCGCTGCCGGCGGGCGTGTGGCTCGACCGCGTCCGGGCGCGGCGACGGCTGATGATTGCCGCGGACCTCGGTCGGGCGGCGCTCGTCGCGAGCATCCCGATTGCGTCGGCGATGGGCGTCCTGTCGATGCCGCAGCTGTATGCCGTCGGGTTCCTGAGCGGTTCGCTCGCCGTCGTCTTCGACCTGTCGTGGAACACGTTGTTCGTGGCGGTCACCGAGCGCGAGCGCTACGTCGAGGCGATGGCGCTGCTCAACGGTAGCCGCTCGCTCGCGTCGGTCGGCGGTCCGACGATCGGTGGCCTCCTCGTCCAGGTCTTCGGGGCCCCGCTGGCGATGCTCGTCGATGGGGCGTCGTTCCTGGGCTCAGTCATCTTCCTGCACCGGATCCGCTCGCCCGAGCCGCCGATCGAAGTCGAGGAGGGCTCGACGCGCGAACGCCTGCTCGCCGGGCTCTCGTTCGTCCTGCGCGACCCGATCATGCGCCCGACCCTCCTCTCGGTGGCGGTCATCAACCTGTTCACGTTTGCGTCGAACGCGCTCTTCATCCTGTATGCCACGACGACGCTTGGCGTCTCGCCCGGGCTGCTCGGGCTCGCGCTCGGGACGGGAGCCGTAGGGGCCGTCATCGGCGCGGTCATCGCGTCGAGGGTCGGGCGTCGCATCGGTCTCGGGCCCGCTTATGGTTGCCGGAGGTCTCGGGCTAGGTTGCGCAGTCGCGCGCGGCCGTCATTCCCAGCGGAACGTCCGGAGAGCCAGCCCGACCGTCCCCGCGCCCCAGGCGACGAGAATCGCGAAAGCTCCGAGCGCGTCGCCGGTCCCCGACCCGAGCGCCACACGGAACGCATCAGCGAGCGCGGCCGCGGGCAGGACGCCGGCGATCGCGGCGAGCGGTTCGGGCAGGTGTGCGACCGGCAGGACGATCCCGCCGAGGAGGAGAAAGGCGAGGAACAGGCCGTTCGCGAGCGCCAGCGTCGCTTCCGCCCGGAGCGCGCCCGCGAGCAGAAGCCCAAGCCCCGCGAAGGCGAGCGTCCCGAGCAGGAGCGCCGCCACGAAGACGACCGGCGAGGCGCCGGCCCCGGGACGCCAGCCCAGCACGATGACCGCGATCGCGACGAGCAGGACAACCTGGCCGATCTCGACCGCCAGGACCGCCGTGATCTTCGCCGTCAGCAGCCCGCCGCGGGTCAGCGGCGAGCCACCGAGCCGTTTGAGGACGCCATAGTTACGCTCGTAGGCGGTCGCAATCCCGAGATTGACGAGGCTCGTCGCGATGACCGCCAGCGCGAGCGCACCCGGCAACAGGAAGTCGACCGGGTGACCGGTCCCGGTCGGCAGGACCGAGACAGACGCGAAGAAGAGCAGGACGACGACCGGGATGATGATCGTGACGAGGACGTTTTCGCCGCGCCGGGCAGTCAGTCGCAATTCCATCGCTGCCTGGGCGCGCGCTGCGGCCGACCACGAGGCGGGCCGGCTCACGGGTTCACCTCGCGATGCCCGCTGACGAGCTCGAGATAGGCGTCCTCGAGGCTGCCGCCGGCCGCGCGCGATTCGACGATGAGGCGGTTCTCGGTCGCGCACCAGGCGGCGAGTGCCGAGATCAGCTCGGGGTCGGGGAGCGTGCCCTCGAGCCGGTAGCGGGTATCGTCGTCCTCGGGGACGACCGTCGTTCCGGGCCGGAGCTCCGCGAGCGCCCGCTGCAGCTCGGCTGCCGCCTCCGTGCCGAGCGGCCGGTCGAGCCGGAACCGAAGCCGCGGCTTGACGCCGGCGCGCAGCTCGGTCGCGGTCCCCGCCGCCACGATCCGGCCACCATCGAGGACGCAGATCCGGTCGGCAAGCCGCTCGACATCGGTCAGGTCGTGGCTCGTCAGCAGGATCGCGGCACCGGTGTCACGCAGATCCGCCACGATCGCCCGGGTCGCGGCGCGTGCCTCGGGATCCATGCCGGCGGTCGGCTCATCGAGGACGAGGACCTCCGGTCGCCCGACGAGCGCGAGGGCAAGTCCGAGCCGCTGCCGCTCGCCGCCGGAGAGCCGCCGATAGCGCGTCGTGGCGACCGCCCCGAGCCCGACGAGCGCGATGAGCTCATCCGCGTCGCGCGGGTCCTTGTGGAAGCGGCCGTACTGCACCAGCGTCTCGCGTGGCTGGGCGCGCGGGTCGATCCCGCCGCCCTGGAGCATGAGGCCGACGCGGGCACGCAGCGCCCGCCCGCCGGCCGTCGGATCCATCCCGAGCACCCGGACCGAACCGCCGTCACCGCGCCGGTAGCCCTCGATGATCTCGACGGTCGTCGTCTTGCCCGCGCCGTTCGGTCCGAGCAGCGCAACGAGCTCGCCCGCGGCGACCGTCAGCGAGATGCCGTCGAGGACCGTCCGTGCGTCGTAGCGTTTGACCAGCCGATCGACGACGACCCTCGCGTCGCCGCCGCTCACTGCGCGATCTGCGCGAACTGGCGCTCGAAGTCAGCGTCGGTCAGGTAACCCGCCTGGATCGAGCGGATGACCCCGCTCCGGTCGACGAAGTAACTCTGCGGACGAGCCGCCACCCGATAGGCGGCCTTGATCGCCTGGTCCGGATCGATGACGGTCTGCCAGGTCGCGTGGAAGGCTGCCACGAATTCGCGTGCCGGTTCGACCGGGTCGTCGGTCAGGACGCCAACGACCACGAGGCCGCTCGACGCGTGCTGCGCGAGCTTGGCCTCGAGGAGCGGGAACTCGTCGCGACATGGGGCGCAACCGGGACCCCAGAAGTTGATGATCACGGGTTGGCCGGCGAGGGCCTTGAGATCGAACGCGGCCCCATCGAGCGTCGTTCCGACGACGGCGGGTGCCGGCGCACCAACCGCGGCATGCCCGTCGGGTGCCGCGGACCTGTCACCGACGAGCCGCTGGAGCCCACCACCCGGGACGAGCAGGAGGAAGGCAGCCATCGTCACCGCGGCGACCAGCAAACCGGCGAAGATCGGACGACGTGGCACGGGTCTCGAACGCCTACTGCAGCGTCGCCGTCCCTGTCATCGATGAGTGGACGACGCATGCGAACGTGTACGCCCCGGCCGGCAATGCGGGGACCTGGTAGATGTGCGTCGCGACGCCGTTGAAGACGTCTCCCTTCCAGACGACGGTCCCGCCCGCGTCCTTGAACTCGACGTTGTGCGGCGTCCCCGGGTCCTCATTGGCGAAGGCGATCGTGAACGGCTTGCCTGCCGGGGCGGTGATGGCCTTCTCGATGAAGGCGACGTCCTTTGCCTCGATCTGGACGTCCGCCGTGTCGCCGCTGGCTGCCGGTGCACCACTGGCGGCGGGTCCTCCGGAAGCAGCCGGGCCGCCAGAGCCCGCCGGAGCCCCAGGCACCCCCGACGCCCCTGCGCCACCCGTTCCGCCGTTGGCCGTGCCACCCGCGAAGGCGCCCGACTGGAGCACAGCCGCGCCGAGAATGAGGACGACAAGCGTTGCGAACAGGCGCGACGGGGTCTTCGACGGCGGCGGGTTCTC
>JBDTNS010000209.1:0-4140 GCA_039933675.1 Chloroflexota bacterium | reverse complement strand
CTTCTGGGCCGGCAACTTCATCGTGGTCAAGGGCGCGATCGGGATCCTGCCGCCGATCGGCTTCACGTTTCTGCGCTATTGCATCGCCTCGCTGACGCTCCTCGCGCTGTTGCGCTGGCGAGAGGGCGCCTTCCGGCTGCCGCGCGGCGATGTCGTGCCGATCCTCCTGCTCGGGATTGTCGGCTTCGGCTTTTACCAGGTTCTCTGGCCCGTCGCGCTGCAGACGATCCCGGCCGGCGATTCGGCGCTGCTCATCGCGGCGACTCCGGTGATGACGGCGCTGCTCGCGATGGCGACCGGCACCGACAGCCCGAACCGCGTGAAGGTGATCGGCGCCTTCGTCTCGTTCGCGGGGGTCGCTCTCGTGATCGCCGCGGGGCAGGGGCTCAACCTCGGGACCTCGCTGTTCGGCGACGTCCTGACCCTGGTCGCCGCGGCGTGCTGGGCGTTCTACACGGTCTTCGGCGCCGGCTTCCTGCGCCGCCATTCGCCGCTGGTGACGACGACCTGGGCGATCGTGGCCGGGACCGTCTTCATGGCGCCGCTCGGGATCGCCCAGCTGGCCACGGCCCATCTCTCCGAGGACGTCGGGGCTTGGGGGTTGCCGGTCCTCCTCGCGATCCTCTATGCCGGAACGCTTGCTGCAGGGTTCGCGAACGTCATTGTCTTCCAGGGCGTGAAGCTGCTCGGGCCGACCCGCGTGACCGCGCTCCAGTTCCTCGTTCCAGGGCTCGCCGTGGCGATGGCGGCCGTCTTCCTCGCCGAGCCCGTCCGCCCGGTCCAGGTCATCGGCGGGCTGATCATCCTGGCCGGCGTGGCACTCCTCCGGCGCGGCTCGTGGCCGGGCCGTCCGACCGCCGGGCAGGCTGTTGCCGGCCGCCTGCGAACCGGGTGAGCGGGTGACCGGCCCGGACGGAATGGCGCCGCCGGTTCCGCCGCTGCTCCCCGGGGAGCTGCCGCTGGCCATCCTCGTCGACTACGACGGGACGATCGCCCTGACCGACGTCTCCGACACCGTGATGGCGGAGCACGTCGTCCGAGCCGGCGCGTGGGAGACCGAGGTCGCTGCCTACGACGCGGGACATCTCGGGTCGCGAGCCCTGATGGAGCTCGAGATGGGCCTCATCGACGTGCCGGGCGAGCACCTCCTGGCGACCGCCGCCGCCCAGCCGCACGACCCCGAGTTCGTGCCGTTCGCCCGTCGTGCCCAGGCGGCCGGGATCCCGGTCGAGATCGTTTCCGACGGCTTCGGCTTCTTCATCGAGCCGGCGCTCGAGCGGCTCGGGCTCGCGGAGCTCCCCGTGGTCACGGCGCGCACGACGTTCGGCGGCCGGCGTGCCTCGATTGCATTCCCCAACGGCCACCCGACCTGCTTCGTGTGCGGCACCTGCAAGCGCAACCGCGTCCTCGCCCACCAGGCCGCCGGCCGGGCGGTCGTCTTCATCGGCGACGGTGAGAGCGATCGCTACGCGGCGGGCTACAGCGACGTGGTCTGGGCCAAGCGTTCGCTCGTTCAGATCTGCCTCGAGGCGGGTTGGCCGTTCCATCGCTGGACGTCGTTCAGGGAGATCGACCAATGGCTGCTGGACGTCGTCGTAGCATGGCACGCCGATCCCGGATCACTGCCGGGGCCTCGCGCGCACCGGATCTTCTGCGGTCCGGAGGTGTGGGGGGCCGGAATGGTGGATCCGCCAGCGGGATCGTGGCCGCCGGTTCAGGCGGAGAGCCACCCGTGACCGATGGCGACGAGCGCCGGGACGTCAACCGCCTCCGCGTTGACGAACGTTGAGAGGATGACCGCGCGGCCGGCATGTTTTCCGTCCAGGACCCGCAGGTAGACGTCTGCGAATTCGAGCGCGGTCTCCGTCTCACCGAACCGCGTCGTGCCCTCGTGACGGAGGCGGACGTCGGGGCTCGACGACCATCGATCGCGGGCGCAGGAACAAGTCGATCGCGGCCTGGATCTGCGTGTCGTCGTGAGGACTTCATCGGGCTCGAGCTCGGCGCCGCCGGTCAGCGGAGAACGGGTCGATCCGGCGCGATCCCTGCCATCTACGAAGGAGGCTCGTGGTATGCGCGTCCTGGGACTGATCGGAGCGGGTCGCAGCGCGAATCCACGCTCAATGACCATCGCCCGGGCCACCCGGGGACCGGTCAACCGCATAGGACAAGCCACGCTTGTATCTGGCGAGGTTGTCCGCTTGGGGCACGCGGCGCCATCACCGGGGACGGTCCTGATTCGACGCCATCGGCCCTATCCGATAGCATTGGAAAAACCCCCGGAGGACCTGATCCATGGCGAAGTATGTCTTTGTGACCGGAGGCGTCACCTCCTCTCTGGGCAAGGGCATCACCGCCGCCAGCGTCGGTCGCATTCTCAAGGCGCGCGGTCTGCGCGTCTCGATCCTGAAGCTCGATCCGTACATCAACGTCGATCCGGGCACGATGTCGCCGTACCAGCACGGCGAGGTCTTCGTCACCGACGACGGTGCCGAGACCGACCTGGACCTCGGTCACTACGAGCGCTTCATCGACGAGAACCTCTCCCAGCTGAGCAACGTCACGACCGGCCGCATCTACCAGGCGGTCATCGCCAAGGAGCGCCGCGGAGACTACCTGGGCGGGACCGTCCAGGTCATCCCGCACATCACCAACGAGATCAAGGAGCGCATCGCGCGCGTGGCGCGGCATGGCGACCCGGATGTCGTGATCGTCGAGGTCGGCGGAACGGTCGGCGACATCGAATCGCTGCCGTTCCTCGAGGCGATCCGCCAGATGCGCAAGGACGTCGGGCGGGCGAACGTCCTGTACGTACACGTGACGCTGCTCCCCGCGCTGGCCGCCACCGGCGAGCTCAAGACGAAGCCGACCCAGCACTCCGTGAAGGAACTCAGAGGCATCGGCATCCAGCCGGACGTCATCGTCCTGCGCTCCGACCATCCGGTCCCCGACGAGATCCGGGAGAAGATCGCGCTCTTCACCGACGTCGCCCCCGAGGCGGTCATCCCGGCCGAGACAGCCGACACGATCTACGAAGTCCCGCTCATGTTCGAGGCGTTCGGGCTTGGGCGGCTCGTCGTGCGCGAGCTCGGGCTGGGCGACCCGGAAGTCCTCCCGGATCTCGACTCGTGGCGTGCGCTGGTCGCCCGGATCAAGGCGCCCAAGCCGGTCCTCGAGATCGCGCTGGTCGGCAAGTACATCGAGCTCCCCGACGCCTACCTGTCGGTCACCGAGGCGCTCCGCCACGCTGCCTGGGCGCACGAGGTCGACGCCAAGGTCCGCTGGGTCGATTCGGAGGCGCTCACCCACGACAACCTCCACCAGCGGCTCGCCGGCGTGGCCGGGATCCTCGTGCCGGGCGGCTTCGGCCACCGCGGGATCGAGGGCAAGGTCCTTGCCGCCCACTACGCCCGCGAACACCGCATCCCGTACCTTGGTCTGTGCCTCGGTCTCCAATGCGCCGTCATCGAGTTCGCGCGTGAGGTCGTCGGAACGCACGACGCGAACTCGACCGAGTTCGACATGTTCACCGAGCATCCGGTCATCGATTTCATGCCGGACCAGCGCGAGATGGAGGACAAGGGCGGGACGATGCGCCTCGGGCTCTACCCCGCGAAGCTGACGCCGGGCTCGAAGGCCGCCGCGGTCTACGGCCAGGAGGTCATCTACGAGCGGCACCGTCACCGCTTCGAGGTGAACAACCGCTATCGCCAGACGCTCGAGGCCGCCGGCATGGTCCTCTCCGGCCAGTCGCCCGATGGGCGTCTCGTCGAGATCGTCGAGCTCAAGGATCACCCGTGGTTCGTGGCCAGCCAATTCCACCCCGAGTTCAAGTCGCGACCGGAGCGTCCGCACCCGCTGTTCGATGGGTTCGTGGCCGCATCACTCGCCGTGCGCGACGGCCGCGAGCCGGTTTTCACGGCTCGCTCCGGATCGATATCGGATCCGGTGCCGGCGCCGAGCGATGTCTTGGGATCGGTTCCCACCGCCTGAGCTCGGCGGCCTGGTGGGCGGTCGACAGCCCACCGCCCATCTCGCCTCAGAAGCAGGTCCATCGTAGACTCAGGTCGAACGACCGCACGATGGAGCCAGTGCCATGAAGATCTTCCTGGACACCGCCGATATTGAAGAGATCAAGAC
>JBDTNS010000208.1:0-4162 GCA_039933675.1 Chloroflexota bacterium | reverse complement strand
GACATCCAGCGCCGACTGCGCGAGGTCGCCAAGCGGACCGGTCGGGCGCAGGCTGACCTGGTGCGCACGGCCATCAATCGCTACCTGGCCGACGAGCCCTCTCCGCTTCCCGGATCCATCGGTTTCGGCGACGATGCCGAATTGCGCGGGCGTGACACGGAGGACTGGTTGCGGGCCAATTGGCGACGAGGGTGATCACCCTCGATAGCTCGGGCCTGTTCGCACTGCTCAATCGCCGAGACCCCGATCACGAGCGCACCAAGCGCGCGCTGCTTGAGGCCGGGAGCCCGTATCTAGTCCCGGCCGGCATGTTGGCGGAGGTGGCCTACCTGCTCGAACAGCGCATCCCGACCGCGCTGGATCCGTTTCTCGCGGATCTCCAGTCTGGCGCCTTCAGCCTTGACTGCGGCGAGGCCGATCTGCCTCGCATCCGTGAGCTGGTTGTTCGCTACCAGGAGCTGCGGCTGGGCTTCGCCGACGCCGCGGTGATCGCCTGCGCGGAACGCAATGGCGGTCTGGTGCTCACCCTCGACGTACGCGACTTCGGCGTGGTCGGTCGAGCAGGGACCATCCAGGTGCTGCCGGCTTGAAGTTCATCCAGCCACACGAGCCACACATGCGCTCCCTTGCCCGGATCCTCGGGCATGCCCCCAAGGCGCCCGGCGAAACATCGCTGAGGCATTGATCGGACTGACCGAGCGTCGGAGTGTCGTCATTCCGAAGGTGCTCAGGGATCATGTACTCCGCTGGCTCGACGAGTGGCGCGACGGCCGGTCCGACTCGATCGGTGACGCGCTCATCGCCGCGGCATACGCGCCCGCGCGGTTCAGCCACGACGCCGCCCTATACTCGAAGCCATGTTCGGTGGTGCGTCTGGCGGGGGTCATGGGCACGTGGCGGCACGGATCCTCCTCGTGGACGACGACCGCGGGCTGCTGATCCCGCTCGCGGAGCAACTGCGTCACGACGGTTTCGACGTCACGACGGCGCGCGATGGGGAAGAGGCGCTCAGGCGTCTCGATACCGCGTGGCCCGATCTCCTGATCATCGACCTGCTCATGCCGCGGATGGATGGGCTGACGCTCGCGCGCGAGGTCAAGGCCCGGGCGGACCTGCCGATCATCGTGCTGTCGGCGATCGACGCCGGCGACAACAAGGCCGACCTGCTCGACGAGTTCGCCGAGGACTACATCACCAAGCCCTACCACTATTCGGAGCTCCGGGCGCGCATCCAGCGAGTCCTGCGCCGGGTTGGTGAGCGCGTGCCGCGCAAGGGCCTCGATCTCGGTCCGAACCTCATTCTCGAGCTCCATCGCCGGCAGGCGATCGTCAAGGGCGAGGCCATCACCCTGACGCCGACCGAATCGCGACTCCTGTTCGCGCTCGCCGCCAACCTCGGCCAGACGGTGACGACCGAAACGCTCCTCAGCCGGGGCTGGTCGGAGACCGACGACGCCGAGCCGTCGTACGTGTGGGTCACGATGCGACGCCTGCGCCAGAAGCTCGAGATCGATCCGAACCATCCGCGTCATCTCGTCACGGTGCGAGGCATCGGCTATCGCCTCCTCGCCGTCGCCCCTGCCGCCCCGGCCGCCCCGGCAACCGACCCCGAGGCGTGACCCCCTCCCTCGAGCCCGGACGCGACGGCAGACCAGTCAGGCTCTCCTTCCAGACCCGGCTGACGCTGACGCTGCTGGCCGCGGCGATCGTACCGCTCGGTGCCTTCGGGGTCCTGCTCCTCGTGAGCAACGCCGTCGACCCGGTGATCGGCGTCCGCCTGCTCCTCTTCATGTTCGCCGTCGCGGTTGCGATCGGAATCCTTGGTGGTGCGGTGATCGGACTCCAACTCGTTGCGCCGCTGCGCGAGATCTCGAAAGCGGTGTCACGGGTTTCCGCGGGTGATATGAGCCACCCGATCCCGGTCGTCGGCAACGACGTCATCGCCCAGCTCGCGGAGAGTCACAACCGTCTGGCCGGCGATGCGGATCGGCGCAACCGTCAGCTCGGGCTCATCCTGGAAGCCGTTGAGTCCGCCGAACCGCGTGACGGTGTCGCGGCGATGGCCGAGCGAGCGGCCAGCGAGGCGCGCCACGCGTTCGGGTTCATCTCCGCCGAGCTGCGCTTCGTCGATCCGGACACGATCGAGCTCGAGGAGCGGATTCCCGGCGTCTCGGTGCCGATCCGCGCGGAGCTCCGGGCCGGCGACGAACGGATGGGACTCATCCTCGCCAGCCTCCCGGCGACGGTCGCCTGGGAGCGCGCCGACCAGACGCTCCTCGACCTCTACGCCAGCGAGATCGGCGTCGCGATCCGCAACGCGGAGCTGTTCAACCAGGTCCAGGAGCAGAACCAGCAGTTGCGCCGACTGGGCGAAGTCAAGGACGACTTCCTGCGCGGTGTCAGCCACAACCTCCAGACCCCGCTGACCTCGATCCGCTCGAACGCCGAGGCGCTGGCCGCCACGACCGGGCCCGACCCCCGCCTCGCGACGATCGCCGACCAGGCGGATCGCCTGTCACGGATGGTCCAGCAGCTCCTCCTCGTAGGGCGGCTCGAGTCGACGCCACCGCGACCGACGGCCGACGTCCTCGCGATCGCGCCCCGGATCCAGCGCGCCTGGGAGGCGATCGGTTCGACCGAGCGAAGGCTGACCTTGCATGACGGCGCCGCCGACTGGCTGGCCGTGGCCGACGGCGACCAGCTCGACCAGGTCCTCTGGGCGCTGCTCGACAACGCCGTGAAATACGGCGAGGGCGCGGTGACCGTCGAGGTCGGCGCGGACCCTGCCGCGCGAATCCTGTGGGCGACGATCGCCGACGAGGGCCGCGGTCTCGACGACAGCGACCGGGCGTGGCTCTTCGGCCGCTTCGAGCGCGGCGTCGCCGGGCGGACGAGCGGGAACGGCAGCGGTCTTGGGCTGTACGTGTCGCGCGCGCTGATGCGCGGGATGGGCGGTGACCTGGTGCTCGATCCACCGGTCCCGGACCGCGGCGCGACGTTCCGCCTGACCCTGCCGGGCGAGTCCGCGAGCGAGGTCTAATCCGGGCCATGAGGTTGCGGTGTCGCGGCGCACCGCTGCCATATCAACCCGTCACGACATCGAGTACGGTGAGCGCGGCGCTGCCACGCGCGACTACGAGGATGCTCCAATGATCCAGGAACCCGTCCCACCTACCGCCATCGAATCCGGTCCTCCGCGCCGCCGCGGTGGGCGACGCGGCCGCGGTTGGGCCGGCCTCGTCGTCGTTGCCTGCCTCGCCCTGGCGGTTCCGCTCATCGGCGCCTTCGCTGCATCCTCGTCCTCGGCCCCGACGGCGCTCGGCGCCTCCGGTGCCCCAGCGACATCCGCCGGGCCGCGCGCCACCGACGACGAGATGAACGACGGCCTCAAGGGGCCGAACGGCCACGCGAACAATGGCAACGGCAACGGCCACGGCCTGAAGCTCGGCAAGGGCCTCAAGGGGAACGGCGGCCAGGGCAAAGGCCCGATCTCGATCGCGGCCGTCAACGGCAACGACGTCTTCCTCGCGACCGAGGACGGCTGGAAGCGGACCATCACCGTGACCCCGACGACCGTCATCACGAAGGCCGGCCAGACGATCGGTGTAGCCGATCTGAAGGTCGGCGACGCGATCCGGTTCCACCAGGTTCGAAATACCGACGGGAGCTTCAGCGTCGACGCCATCGTCGTCCCGACGCCGCATTTCGGCGGCACGGTGACCGCGGTCGGTGCCAACAGCATCACCGTGAGCAAGCGCGGCGTCGCGAGCGTCATCGCGGTCAGCGGGTCGACTGTCTACACCCTCGGTTCGGCAGCCGCCAGCAAGTCGGACGTGAAGGTCGGCTCGGAGATCGAAGCCGAAGGCAGTCTCTCGGGGGCCACCTTCTCCGCGACGGCGATCAACATCGACCTTCCGGGCATCAGCGGTCAGGTGACGGCCAAGACGGGTGACACAATCACCCTCAAGCGCGGGGACGGCACGACCGCCACGATCCACGTCTCGGCGACGACGAAATACCAGGTCAAGGGCAAGGCGACGGCTGGTCTGGCCGACGTCGCCGTCGGCGATCAGATCGGCGCCGAGGGCGCGCTGCGGACGGATGGTTCGCTCGATGCCGTCGCGGTGCACGGCAGGGGCGCGAAGGCCGCCCACCCCGACGA
>JBDTNS010000207.1:0-4166 GCA_039933675.1 Chloroflexota bacterium | reverse complement strand
CCCGTTGTCTATCGGGCCGTGCTCGACGCATTGGCGGACTTGCCGATCCGGGTCCTGATGACTGTCGGCGAGGCTGTCGACCCGGTCGCGCTAGGCCCCCTACCGGCTAATGCCTCCGTGGAGCGCTGGGTCCCGCAGGCCGAGATCCTTCCACGTGTAGCGGTCGTCGTGGGCCATGGCGGGTATGGCACGGTGCTCGGCGCCCTCGCAGCGGCCCGCCCAATGGTGATCCTGCCATTGTTCGCCGACCAGCCCGTGAACGCCGCCCGCGTCGCGGCGCTCGGTGCGGGGCTCGCGCTCCCAGGCGGAGCTGTCCCGGATCCGGGGCAGGCGATCGCCTCGGTTCACCTCCTGCCGGAAGCGGTCACCCGTGTGCTCTCTGATCCGACATTCACGCAGGCCGCCGGAAGAGTGGCGGCCGAGATCGGTGAACTGCCGCCGGTCGACGCCGCGGTCGGGATGCTCGCGGCGCTATAGCTTGGCCAGAGGGACGCTGACCCTGGTGTCAGCGCGGGTGGACGAAGCCATTCTCTGGTCTCAGACGAGGTCCTCGATCGTGGAGAGAGCCCCAGCGATCACGGCGTACGCGTCTGACAGGGTGAAGGCGTCGACGATTACGAGCGCGGAGGCGCGTCCGGCCGCGACCTCACTGGCGCGCCACGATCCGATCGAGGCCCGCGCCGGCCCGAGAGCCTCCTGACTCGACCAGAACACCAGCGAGATCCACTCGGCGGAGTTGCCGGACCGGAGCAGATACGCGTGGCTGACACCGCGGATCGTCTCGAGCATCGGCACGTAGACTTCCAACGCCCATTGGTCGGCGCTCGCCGCGTTGATGCCGGCGGCACGGGTGAGATAGTCCAGCCGTCCCACAACAGGCATCTGATCGCGCACGATTGCGTGACGCACCTCGCAGAAGGTGATCGACTCGGGGGTCGGCAGCATTTCCGGCGTCTGGCCCGGCAGGAGGGGCTCCGCGTCTATCGCCGCTGAAGCGACGGCGGCAGCTTCGGCACTGTCGAACATGGTGATCGAGAACGCCTCCAGCTCGGCGATCCGCCCGTAGAACGTGGCTCGGAATCCCGGTTGTCGGATGATCGACGGGACGACGCGGCCGCTGCGGTTGCGCTCAGCCTCCGCCCGGAGGAGCTGGCTGGGATACCTGAGGCGCGCGACTCTCGCGATCATCTCCACGTCTCCGAGGCTACCCGAGACTTGATAGGCAGATCGTAAAGCTCTCTGTCGATAGTCGTCCTTATCGTTATCTATACGCCGGCAGTCCGAAGATTCGATCCCACACGTCCGCGTCGTCCGGGTAGAACCAGCGCTCGACCTGCCGACCGTCCCGGAAATGAAACACGTTCACCACGCGAGTCTCGAGCTCCAGGTCGGGCCGCAGAACCCCAATATGGCTAAGTGCCACGACATGCTCGTCGTTGCCGAGGACGTCGTGCTCCCGGATCGTGAACCCGGCGGGCAATCCTCGAAGGAGCGCGATGATCGCCTCAAGGCCACGGATCTCGCCGGCGCGGAAGCTCTGGCCGGGGATATGCCACACGGCGTCCGGATCGAACAAAGCTGCCAGGGCGGCGAGGTCCCTCGCCCGGAATGCGTCCGCCGTCCGCCGGTAGGCCGTCGCGTTCGGATGCTCGCGGGCGGCAGGGTCGGTTTCTCGGGAATCACTCACGTCGTTGGTTTCCTCCTCGTCACCGGCCTCGAACGGACCGACGGAGTAGACCAAGTGCTCCATCGTCAAGGCATTGCGATCTGTGGCAGCTGGTTCCATCTCGCGAGGCGGCGCAGACCACTCCGAAATCAGCCAGCGTGCGTGAATGTCACATGGTGAATTCGGTCGGAGTCCGGACCTGTCGGTCCTGATGCAATAATGAGCGATGCCCGTCCGCACCGTCATTGAACACGGGACCAAGGACAAGCGATCGGTGGCCTTCAGCCTCGATTGGCCAGGGTGGAGCCGAGGGGCCAAGACCGCCGAGCTCGCCCTGAAGACACTCGACTCCTATCGGGACCGATACCGGCCCATCGCGGGCCTCGCCGGGATGGCAGGCGAGTTCGACGCCGCTGGGCCGCTCGAGATCGTGGAGGACAGGGTCGGCACGGGCTCGACCGACTTCTGGGGCATCTCATTCTCGCCCTCCTCGACCGAGCAGGGCCCGATGAGCGAGGCGGAGTTCGATCGAGCGATCACGCTGCTGCGGGCCGCCTGGGCGCACTTCGACGGCGTCGCGGGGCGGGTCTCGCCGGAGATGCGCAAAGGCCCGCGCGGCGGAGGACGCGACCGCGACCGGATCATCAGCCACACCATCCGCCAGGAAAGCGAGAACTTCGCGAGCGGGGTCGGGCTGCGGATCCCGGAGGGTTCGGCGCTCACCCCGGATGGGCTGCGGCGGCATCGGGAGACGTACGTCGATGCGATGCGCGCCTACAACGCCGGCGAGATCGAGAAGCGCATGCGTTCCTGGACGATACCGTTTCTCATCCGGCACTCCGCCTTCCACACCCTCGACCACGCATGGGAGATGGAGGACAAGGACCTCTCCGCCCAGGACGGGGCCTGACCAAACCTTCGGTCGCGGATCTGGTCCGCGCTCCGCCACATGTGACCAAGTCGACGCCAATCACACCCTCGGCGTTCGAGTCACGGTACATCGGCTCGCGGTCAGTCAGCGTGCGCCAATGTCATCCAGTTCGGCGTCTGGGCTGGCTCTCGGTCGCATGCGGGCCAGTATGTCCAGGACTTGGCTCGCATTGGGTCAGACGAGCGTGGGTCCGGCGTTGCCTCAAGCTACGGGCGGCTCGCCTCCGGTGTGCGCAAAGAGCTTGCAGACGATCTTCCACGCGCCGTCGATCCGGGCGAGCAGAAAGTAGTCGACGAAGGACACGCTTCCCCAATATCCCTCCTCCGCGACCGTGGCTGCGGCGGCGTCACCGGTCTGGTTCACCGAGACGACGCGGGCTCGGTAGCTGCCGGTGTCCGCCGGCCCTTCGTCGGCCATCGCGAAGAGCTCTTGGATGGGGACGTCGTAGCGGGTGCCACCCAGGGCACCGAACATCCTGGAGTCGGTGTGAAAGGCCTCCTTGAGTTTGCCCGAATCGCCCTTCGCCTCGCCGTCGCTGCAGAGCTGGAGGACTTTGCAGATTGCGTCGTAGTCATCGATCGGCGTCGGCGCACTGACGGTGCTGTCAACGATCTCGGTCATGCGCGACCTCCTCTTGAAGCGACAGGCCAACTCGCCGGTTCATGGCGTAATGGAACCGGGAGTATAGGGTCGAGGGCGCGTTCTCCTGACGGCTCGTCGCAGAACGGGACGCCCTCATTGCTCGGCGTGCTCTTACCCTCGGATACGAGTCCGGGGGCAGTTTCGTGCGTGAATCGATGGCTGGCGAGGAAGGATTCGAATCTTCGATCTCCTGATTCAGAGTCAGTTGCCCGAATCAGGTCTCGCGAGTCATCGCGTGAGCGTGAAACGGGTCGTCCGTGCCCGCTGAATCCGGGTGAGTCAGATGCCCATCCCGGAGAGAATCAGATGCCCATTCCGAAAGCGGAAAGAGTCAGTTGCCCTATCTGGGCGAACCCATTTTACGCCGGCGGCCGACCTCGCTCAAATGGTCCGGACCCGTGCGGTTCCGAGTCCGGTGAGCCGCGTCTGCACGGCTGGTGGAGGCTCGAGCGGCGTCCTCGTTTCAGAGCGGCTCCTCAGCCTCGCTGGCCGACTGCAAGCCTTGCACCGAGCGACCTTGGACTCCGGTGCACAGGTGATGTCGGCTGCGCGATCCGCGACCGTATCGGACAATTGGTAGCGACGGAGGCGAAACCATGAGCACCCTGGAACCGACCGATCTCTTCGAGCTCAGGCATGCGGCCACCGACCGAGCGACGATCGTCGTCGTGCCCGAGCGGAGGCTGCTGGCAATCGACGGTGTCGGCCCCCCGGCAGCGGATGATTATCGATTCGCAACCAACGTTCTTCGGAAGGTCGGAGAGACGCTTCGGAAGCGCGTGCTGCACGAACTGTCCGTCGATACTCGCGTCGGCGTCATTGAATCGGTCTGGTGGATCCATCCGGAGATGACAGGCGCCGAGATGGCCGCGCGGTTCGCCGATCGCTCCGACTGGCACTGGCAGCAGATGATCGAAGTCCCACATG
>JBDTNS010000206.1:0-4172 GCA_039933675.1 Chloroflexota bacterium | reverse complement strand
GAAATGGCCCTCGTCGTGCCACGGGACGACGAAAGCCGTGCTCGGGTTGAGCGCATCCTCCGCGATCGCCCGCACGACCTCTTCGATCCGCGCGTGTGCGTATGCGGCGTGCAGGCTGCGCCTCACGTGTCGGTCGTCAACGGCCGGGGACTGCGCCTCACGGACCGGGTTCCGTTCCACCAACGTCGCCATCGTTCCACCCCCGTCCCAGCTCCTCCGCTGGGCCCACATCATACGCCGAATTCCCTGGAATCCGACCTCCGGAGATCGGTGGCGGTCGGGGCTCCGCGTCTCATGGATGTCTCAGACAGGCGGCGCTCAATGCCAGTACGTGCGCCATTGGGCGAAGCGTCCTCGAACTGCCACCGGAGAGGCGTCCATGAAGCTGAAGCTCCTTGCTATCGTCGCGCTCGCGGCCGTCGGTATCGGCGCCGCGTTCGTGGCCACTGGAGGGTTGCCCGCGAGCGCTGCCTCGACCACCCAATTCCTCACCGGCGCGGTGGCGACCGGCGACGTGACCAACGACGTCGCGGCGACCGGGACGGTCGCGGCCACGGCCTCGTACAGTCTCGCCTTCGGAGCGCCGAACCACTTGGCGGGCGCTGCCGCCACCTCCAGCGGCGGAGCGTCGACCACTTGGGCCGTGACCGATCTCAAGGTCAAGGTCGGTGACACGGTCAAGAAGGGCGCCGTCGTCGCCAAGGCGAGCACGATCGACCTCGAGCGCCAGCTCGCCGACGCCACGTCGGCGCTCGGCAGCGCCAAGATCCAACAGACGATCGCCACCGAGACGTTGGCCGCCGCGACCACGACGGACGCGACGCGCCAGGCCCAGATGGCCCTCTATAACGCCGATACACAGGTCTCGAACGCCCGCAAGGCCCGGACCGACCTCATCAACGAGATCAAGCTCGCAACGCTGATCGCGCCGGTCGACGGACTGGCCACGGCGGTCAACATCGTGCCCGGCCTCGAAGCGCCATCGGGCGACGCGATCGTCGTCGATGCCAAAACGTTCCAGGTGACCGCGGATGTCGTCGAGACCGACCTGGCATCGATGGCGGTGGGCCAGCCGGCGTCGGTGTCGATCGGGGCGGTGCACGCCGTCGTCACCGGCAAGGTCGCTGCGATCGCCCCGACCACAACGGGGAGCACGACCGGTGGCGTCGTCTCGTACGCCGTCACGGTCTCGATCCAGAACCCGCCGGCCACCGTCCGCGTCGGAATGACGGCCAACGTCACCATCACGATCGACAGCGCCACGAACGTGCTGACCGTTCCGGCCGCCGCGTTGCGGGGCACCACCGGCGCCTACACCGTGCTCATCCTCGGCGCGGATGGGACACCCACGGCCCAGCCGGTCCAGGTCGGGCTCGTCACGAACACGACGGCTGAGGTCAAGAGCGGGCTCACAGCGGGCCAGCAGGTCGTCACCGGGATCAACACTCCGCAAACGGGAACCGCGGGCACGACCACCGGAGCCGGCGGGCTCGGCGGCGGGTTCGGCGGCGGCGTCTTCCCGGGCGGTGGTGGCACCCGCCGCGGGACCGGGAACTGACCCGATGCGCGGGGCGATCATCTCCTTCGATAACGTCAGCCGCACCTACCAGATGGGCCGGATGGAGGTCCCGGCCCTGGCGGACGTCAGCCTCGAGGTCCACGCCGGCGAGTTCGTGGCGATCGTCGGGCCATCGGGCTCGGGGAAGACCACGATGATGAACATCCTCGGCTGCCTCGATCGCCCGACGAGCGGCCGCTACAGCCTCGACGGCACGCCGGTCGCCGATCTCGACGACGACGGGCTCGCCAAGATCCGCAGCCGCAGCATCGGCTTCGTCTTCCAGTCGTACAACCTCCTGCCGCGGACGTCCGCCCTCGACAACGTGGCGACGCCACTCCTCTACCAGGGCGTCGGCCGGCGCGAGCGGGCAGCGCGCTCGAAGGCCGCCCTCGAGCGGCTCGGGATGGGCGATCGCCTCGACCACGAGCCGACCGAACTGTCGGGTGGCCAGCAGCAGCGGGTCGCCGTCGCCCGGGCCCTCGTCACGGAGCCGGCGCTCATTCTCGCCGACGAACCGACCGGCAACCTCGACAGCCATGCGGGCGCCGAGGTGATCGCCCTCCTCCACGAGCTCAACGCCAGCGGCCGGACGATCGTGCTGATCACGCACGATCCGGAGATCGCGGCCTCGGCCAACCGGCAGATTCACCTTCGCGACGGGCGGATCGTGGCGTGAGCATCGGCGAGCTGCTCCGACTCTCGCTGTCGCGCCTTCGTACGAGCCGTGTCCGGGCGGCATTGACGATGCTCGGCGTCATCATCGGTGTCGCGTCCGTCGTCGCCCTCGTCGGCGTCGGCCAGGGCACGACCGCCAACATCACGAGCCGGCTCGCCGGTCTCGGCACGAACCTGCTGACGGTCAGCCCGACCGGCGGCGGCAACACGACGGCCACGCTGACCCTCGCCGACTCCAATGGGATCGCCAAACTGCCGACGATCGGCGGGGTTGCCCCGGAGATCTCGACCAAGCTGACCGTGGCGGCCGGGAGCAAGACCACTTCGACGACCGTGCTGGGGACGACGCCCGCCTACCCGACCGTCCGTGCCTATGAGGTCTGGCAGGGATCGTTCCTGACCCAGGCGAGTCTCGATCAGGATCTGCGTGTCGCTGTGCTCGGCGCAACGACCGCCACGGATCTCGGGCTCGGCGCGGGCGATATCGGAAGCCAGATCTCGGTTGGCGGCCTGCCGTTCCGGGTCATCGGGATCCTTCAGCCGAAGGGCGGCACCGGGTTCCAGAACCCCGACGACCAGGTCCTCGTGCCGATCACCGTCGTCCAGAAATACTTCGTCGGCGGCGACACCGTCCGGACGATCGGCGTATCGGTCGCCAACGCCAGCGAGATGACCGCGGCGAGTGTCGCGATCACGACGCTGCTGCGTGACCGGCATGCGCTCGCACCAACCGCGACCGCCGACTTCAACCTCTTCAACCAAACCCAGCTGCTCGCGGCGGCGTCGTCGATCAGCGACACCTTGACGCTCCTGCTTGGCGGGATCGCATCGATCTCCCTGGTCGTCGGCGGGATTGGGATCATGAACATCATGCTCGTCTCGGTCCGCGAGCGGACCCGCGAGATCGGCATTCGCAAGGCGATCGGCGCCCGCGGCCGCGACATCCTCGCCCAGTTCCTCGTCGAGGCGCTGACCCTCTCGCTCCTCGGCGGTCTGATCGGGATCGTCGTCGGACTCCTCGCCTCCGCAGGGATCGGCCAGCTTGCCGGCTGGGGCTTCCATTTCAACCTGACGACGATCGCCGCGGCCGTCGTCTTCAGTCTCGCGGTCGGTGTCGTGTTCGGCGTCTGGCCGGCCCGGCAGGCAGCCCGCCTCGATCCCATCAGCGCGCTTCGCTACGAATGACAAGGAGAAACAGGTGACCTTCGACCAGGATCGCTCGGGCGGGCCCGAGCCGTTCAGCCCGACCACACCCGAGCCGCCCCGCGTCCCAACGCAGCCCGTCGCGGCCGTCCAGCCGGTCGCGGTCCAACCGTCCACGCGACCCGCCGGGAAAGGCCCCTCGGGTGGCCGCCTTCTGAACGTCGTCCTGGTGATCGCAGCGGCGGTCGCGGTCGGCGGCGTGGCGTTCGCGGTCGGTCGCAGCACGGCACCCGTCTCGGCGACGACCGGCAATGGCCGCGGCGGCGCAGGGTTCGGTCCGGGCGGAAGCTTCGCGCCGCGCGCCAGCGGTCAGGCTGGGTTTGGCGGTCGCGGCGGGTTCGGCGGCGCGGGAGGGACGGTCACGCTCAGCGGGACCGTCGTCTCCATGACGGCCGACACCCTGACGCTCAAGACGGCGGCTGGACAGACGATCGAGGTCGCGGTTGCCCCGGCCACGACCTACGACACGCAGGCCCCTGCAGCCGCCGCGGATGTCCAGGCCGGCAAGACAGTCGAGGTCCAGCTCCAATTCGGCGGGATCGGCGGCGGCGCCGCAGGATCGCGCGCCAGTGGGGTCCCATCCGGATCGATCGGGACGGCCAACAGCATCACCGTCGTGCCCTGAGCGAAGCGGTAGGCTAGCAACACATGCACCTGCTCGTCATTGAAGACGATCCCCGGCTCGTCCGCCTCCTCCGGCGGCTGCTGGAGGAGGATCGCCACGTGGTCGAGA
>JBDTNS010000205.1:0-4195 GCA_039933675.1 Chloroflexota bacterium | reverse complement strand
GGATCGTGAACCGCCATCGGATCCGCAGTCCGGCCATTCCGTCTCTCCCCATGGAACGATCGTCGGAACGCCAGCGTAGCGCAGGGGCGTTTGGGCTCCGCGGATGACGGCGTACCGCGGCGGTGGCTAGGCTGCGCTGATGCCTGGACCGCCTGCCCTCAACCGGGACTACGAACGACGCTCCCTGTGGAGCGCGACGATGCCGGCACTCCCCGATCGATCGGGGCGGCCGCTCCCGGACACTGCGGACGTCGTCGTGATCG
Organism: Chloroflexota bacterium; assembly: GCA_039933675.1. Classification (GTDB taxonomy): domain Bacteria; phylum Chloroflexota; class Limnocylindria; order Limnocylindrales; family CSP1-4; genus SPCO01. The sequence goes on along the minus strand of JBDTNS010000205.1, from coordinate 3,932 downwards.
GCGGCGGGTATGGCGGGATCAACGCCGCCCGCGAGCTCGCCCGGCGCGGAGTCCGGGTCACGCTCCTCGAGGCGAAGACGCTCGGCTTCGGCGGTTCGACGCGCAACGGCGGGATCGTCCATGCCGGGTTCAAGCTGGGGCCGCATGCGCTCGTCGAGCGGTACGGGCGGGCGACGGGGGAGGCCCTCTATCGCGACACGCTCGACAGCTACGACACGGTCAAGCGGCTCGTCGCCGAGGAATCGATCGACTGCGACTTTCGCGAGGTCGGCCACCTCGAGCTCGCGTACGCGCCATCCCATCTCGCGGGTCTCGAGGAGGAGCGCGACAGCCTCGCCTCGATGGGGATCGCGTCGACGATCGTTCCGCGTGAGCGGATCCGCGAGGAGATCGGGTCCGCTGCCTACTACGGGGCGCTGGTCGTGCCGCAGAGCGCGCTCGTCCACCCGGGTCGGTACTTCGCCGGGCTCGCCGCGGCCGCGGATCGCGCCGGCGCCGACCTGCACGAGGGCGTCCGCGCCCGGACGATCCGGCGCCAGGCCGATGGCCGCTTCGTCGTGGAGACCGAGCGCGGGGCGATCATTGCTGGCGATGTCTTCGTCGCGACCAACGGCTACACCGACGGGGTCGTGCCCGCGCTTCGGCGACGGATCATCCCGATCGGCAGCTACATCATCGCCACCGAGCCGCTGCCCGAGGAGCTCGCACTCGAGCTCTCGCCGAAGGGCCGCTCGTTCTTCGACACGAAGCAGTTCCTCTACTACTGGCACGTCAGCGCCGACCGACGGCTGGTCTTCGGTGGCCGGGCGAGCTTCCTGCCGACATCGATCGAGCACACCGCCGTGATCCTCCACCGCGGCCTCCTCGAGGTCCACCCGCAGCTCGCGGGCCGGCGGATCGACTACGCGTGGGGGGGCAACGTCGGGTTCACGTTCGACCGGATGCCGCATGCCGGGCGGACGAAGGACGGCATCGCCTACGCGATGGGCTGCTGCGGAACCGGGGTTGCGCTGATGACGCACCTGGGCACCAAGATGGGCGAGTGGCTGGCCGGCGGCGAGGCCCCCGCCCTCACCCGGCTCCGGTTCCCCCTCGTGCCGGCGCCGTACGAGGGCCGGCCGTGGTTCCTGCCGATGGTCGGCGAGTGGTATCGGTTGCGCGATCGCCTGGCGGCCCGGTCCCGCCCGGAGTGAGGATCGGCTTCAGGACCTCGCCGCAGAACACGGGTGCGTACCAGGCGACCGAGCGGGCGATGGCCTCCGTCCGTGTCGGCTTGGCCGAGATCCCGCTCACGACCCCGGCCGGTGGCGGCGTCCGCGGGATCCGCCCGCTTGCGGCCGAGGTTGCCGCCCCGCTCCGCGACGCCTTCGGCAGATCGCCTGGCTCAGGTCAAGCTCAGACGAGGTCCGCGGCGAGCGACCGGAGCGTGGCGAGCAGCCGCTCGATGTCGTCGTCGGTCGAGAGGTAGTTCACGATCCCGGCGCGGAGGTAGGTCGCGCCGCGGAGCCGGGTCGTCGTCAGCCAGCCGTCGCCTGAAGCCTCGAGCGCGCGCTGGAGCCGGTCCTGGTGGGCATCGAGTTCGCCGTCCGGCAGCGCGGCCGCGGCGGTCCGGCCGCCCGGCAGGTGCCGGAAGCAGACCACCGAGAGCTCCGGCGTCTCGGGGATCGCCTCGAAGTCGTCCGACTCGGCGCAGCGACGCGCGAGCAGCGCGGCCAGATCGTCGTTCGCCTCAATGAGGCGCCCGAACCCCTCGGTCCCCAGGTGCTTCCACGACATCCAGAGCTTGAGTGCTCGCCAGCGGCGAGTACCCTCGAAGCTCAGCTTGTAGAAGTTGAGCTGGTCTCCGTGCTCGTCATCGGTGGCGTGGGCCCCGGCGGGCTCGGGCCTGCTGTCCGTGGTCTCGCCACCGCGGTAGTACTCGGGCGAGCGGGCGCCGAATGCCTGCGCAAGGTGGCGCCCGTCACGGACGAGGAGACCGCCGATGTCGTACGGCTGGAAGAACCACTTGTGCGGGTCGAGGGTCACCGAATCGGCCCGATCGAGCGCCGGGACCCGGTCCGCGTCGCGCCCCGAGAGGCGAGCCCCACCGCCATACGCAGCGTCGACGTGGAGCCACAGGTCCTCGGTTTCGGCGACGGCGCCGAGCTCGCCGATCGCGTCGACCGAGCCCGTGTTCGTCGATCCGGCGACCGCGGCGATCGCAACGGGCGTCAGGCCGGCCGCGCGGTCACGCGCGATGGCGGCGGCGACCGGCCCGGCCTGGAGCCGGAACCGCGCGTCCGCTTCAATGACGACCATCGTGTCCGGGGGAAACCCGAGCAGGTCGAGCGCCCGGCCGATCGAGAAATGCGTCTGTTCCGAGGTGTAGACGCGACAGCCCTCGAGCATCGCGCCGCGCGGCGGCCGGCCGGAACCGAGGAGCCGTCCGAGATGGATGTCCCGGGCGAGGGCCAACCCCATGAAGTTGGCCATCACGCCACCCGAGGTCAGCAGGCCGAACGACCCTTGGCCGTAGCCCACGAGATCGCACAGCCAGCGAACGACCTCCTCCTCGACGAAGGCGGCCGTGGGGCCCGCGTGCCAGACGTCGACGCCCTGGTTCGTCATCTGCGCCAGCAGCTCGCCCATCATCGATACCGGGAGTGGCGGCGGCGTGAAGTAGCCGAACTGCCGCGGATGCTGCGCGTTCATCTGGGCGCCGGCAAGGCGTTCGCGGAACTCGTCGAGGATGGTTGCGACCGGGGTCGGTGCTGCGGGCGCCGCTCCCGGACCGAGCGTCGGGCCGAAGAACGAGGCGCGCAACGCGGCGTAGGGTGCCGGATCGCCCATCGCCCGCCGTGCGGCGTGGTCGTACAGGAAATCGAGCGCGGCCGCCCAGGTGTCGGCGCCAAGCCGCTCCATCGCCACCCTCGACGCCGGGGCTCCGCCGTAATCGATCAGCTCGGGCTCGGGGTGCCACGGAAATCGATCGCGCGGAGCCGGCCGGGACGGATGGGACATCAGAGGCGATGGTAGCCCCCGGCGTCGCAGGAACGGCAAGCCGGACATCATCCAACCGGCCTGACCGCGGTCAAGTATCGTCTGGATGGTGACCGCCGACGACGCGCGCGCCTGGCTCGACGACCATCTCCGCGTCCTCGGAGAGCCGTACGAGCTCTTTCCGTGTGACCCGGCGCTGGCCGACACGGCCGCCTTCTGTGCTGCCTACGGGTTCGCGCCGGAGGACTCCGCCAACACGATCGTGGTCATCGGGAAAGCCGACCCACCGCGCTATGCCGCGTGCGTGACGCTCGCCCCGTACCGGCTCGACGTCAACCGCACGATCCGCGACCGGCTCGGGACGCGCAAGGCGTCCTTCGCCCCGAGCGAGCAGACGGCGGAGATCACCGGCATGCAGCTGGGTGGCGTGACCGTCTTCGGGCTCCCGGCGGGGCTCCCGATCTGGGTCGATTCGCGGGTCATCGAGCGTGATCGGATCGTCCTCGGTGGTGGATCGCGGTCGTGGAAGGTGATCGCGTCGCCGGCGATCCTGCGAGCGCTTCCGGGTGTCGAGGTCGTCCACGGCCTCGCCACGGAGCCCGGTGGGGAGCGGCCGCCGACGGCCTGAGGCCGACTCCCGTATCGTTCTCCCTCGTGACCGACCAGCCCGCCGACCCGAACACCGATCCGACGCCGCCGCGCCGGCCGCGGCCAACCGGTCCCGTCCAGTATCGCGGCGACGACCTCACCCCGGAGCGTGGCCCGGGGCTCGGCTGCTTCCGCATCCAGCTGGTCGTCCTGGTCGTTTTCATCATCCTGACGCCGCTCACCGTGGCGTGGAACTGGCCGCCCGCGATCAGCGCCGCCCTCCTCATCGCGGTGATCGGCCTCCTCCTGATCACCGGCCAGACGATCATCTTCCTGCTCCGCCTCGTGGCCGCCGATCGGCGCGG
>JBDTNS010000204.1:0-4225 GCA_039933675.1 Chloroflexota bacterium | reverse complement strand
GATGCCGACCGGGTTCGGTCGCTGGTTCGGTCGTGGGGTGACCGAACCGACGGACGAGCAGGATGCCGACCGGGTTCGGTCGCTGGTTCGGTCGTGGGGTGACCGAACCGACGGACTGCCCGCGGCGAGCCGGCCTAGCCCGCGAACGCGCCCAGGACCAGCGTGTCGACGGCGATCGCCGCGAAGATCAGCGTCAGGTACGAGATCGAGTACTTGTAGAGGCGGATGGCGCCGGCCGTCGACTCCTCCTCGGACGCGCCCCGCCGCCAGAGCATCCACGCCTGGCGCAGGAACAGCGCCCCGAGCACGACCGCCGCAATGAGATAGATCGGCCCCATCCGAGCGACTGCAAACAGGACGAGCGAGACCGCAACCATGAGGATCGTGTACAGCCCGATCTGGCGGGTGGTTTCCGGGATGCCCTTGACGACCGGCAGCATCGGCACGCCGGCGGCTGCGTAGTCCTTCCGGATCCTGAGCGACAGCGCCCAGAAGTGGGGCGGCGTCCAGTAGAAGACAAGGGCAAACAGGAGCAGTGCAGGAATGCCGACGTTGCCCGTCACGGCGGCCCAGCCGATGACCGGCGGGAGCGCACCCGCGGCGCCGCCGATGACGATGTTCTGAGGCGTCGAGCGCTTCAGCCAGATGGTGTAGACGAAGACGTAGAAGGCGATCGCGAGGAGGCCGAGCCACGCGGCGAGGAGGTTGACGAAGAAGGCGAGGACGGCGAACGCGATCGCGCCGAGCACGATGCCGAACACGACCGCCCGCTCCGGGTCGACCTGGTGGGCGGGCAGGGGCCGGCGGCGGGTCCGGGCCATCAGGAGGTCGATGTCGCGATCGAGGTAGCAGTTGATGGCGTTGGCGCTCCCGGCGGCAAGCGTGCCGCCGATCAGGGTCCAGACGGTCAGCCACAGCCAGTGACCGAGCTGGATGCCCGGGACCTGGCGTGTCGCGAGGACCATCGCCGGGACGGTCGTCACGAGGAGCAGCTCGATGATCCGGGGTTTCGTCAGGGCGATGTAGGCGCGAACGGTGTCCTTCGTCGTCCGCGGTCCGGCGGTCACGTCGGGCGTCGGCGAATCCGCGCCTGCGGCCGGGTCACCGGATGCCGGCACAGTCACACCGATCGCCGTGCGCGCCTCCAGGTACGCGATCGAGACGAGCGCCGCCATCAGGGCCCAGATCACCGCGCCGACCGCCAGGTGAAGGGTCTGCGACCAGCTGGACAGTCCGGTGAGGATCTGCGTCCCGCCGATCAGCGCCTGGATCGGGAAGAGCACCGCGGTGCCTACGGCGAGACGAGTCAGGACGCGCGATCGCGGCCGGAGGCGGAGGGCGGCGACCACGACCGCGGCCACGATGATCCCGACGACGACCGCGATCCAGCGGTGGAGGACGTGGGCCGAGTTCGCGTCGGTCAGGGCCGGAAACAGCGAGCCGTTCATCAGCGGCCAGTCGCGGAACACGTACCACTGCGACGTGGCGGTAACGTGCGATCCGAACAGGAGGAGGGCGAACACGGACGCCGCCCCGAAGGCCGCCAGCAACGTGAAGCGCTGGCTGCCGCCGCCCGCGAGTCGGGCGGGATACGACGCTCGGGCGAGGACCCAGACGAGCAGGCCGACGAGGGTCATCGCGGCGGCGAGGTGGGCGGTGACCGACTCACCGGAGTTGTTGAGCCGGACCGTCTCCTTGCCAAGCCACGCCTGGAACCCGACCAGGAGCACTGTTCCGATCGTGGCGGCAACGAGCATCCGCCGGTCGCGGTGGTCGACGAGTGCGAGGATCGCGAGCCCGAGGACCTCGAACCCGATCACGACCGCCACGCTGCGGTGGATCCACTCGAGCCAGGCCTTGCCGTCGTCGAGCGGCGGGATGATCTGGCCGTGGCAGAGAGGCCAGTCGGGGCAGCCCATCCCGGACCCTGTCGCGCGGACGATGACGCCGATCGTGACCAGCACGATCGCGGTCACGACGGTCGCCGCGGCGAGCTTCTGGAACCGGGTCACGAGCCTCCTCGGGCGCTGGATCGATCAGGGCGAGCGGCGCGGCGGCGAACAGCGGCCGGCCAGCGCATTCTAGCGTGAGGTCCGATCCGGACCGCGGTCGCCAAAGCGCAGGTGAGCGTCTCGTTCTAGGCTGTCGTCATGACATCCCATCGTGCGGGGCTCTCGCTGACAGTTGCCCTCTCCATCCTCATCGCCGCCTGCGGCTCGACGTCCACGACGCCCGCGCTGTCGAGCCCGTCGCCGGCAAGCCCGTCGACGGGCGCCTCGGGGGCGCCGGCCATCCTGCCGGTGGCCGCCTCGAGCGAGTTCCGCGTCGGCGAGAACCGGACCGTCTTCTCGCTCCTCGATCCGACCGGCCAGAAGCCGGTGGCGGCACCGGATCGGACACTTTCGATTGGCTATCGCGGACCATCCGGGGAGACGATCGCTCCGACGCCGCAGACCTTCATCTGGGCCATCGAGGGCGTGAATGGCGTCTATGCCGGACATGCCGCATTCCCGACTCCGGGCAAGTGGACCGCCGACTTCATGACGGAGGCGCCCGGCTCGCCGAAGGTGACGATCTCGTTCTCGTTCGACGTCCAGGCCAGGGCGTCCGTCGTCTCACCCGGCGATCCGGCGCCTTCGGTGAAGACGCCGACGCTCGCCGATGTCGGTGGCAAGGTCGCGAAGGTCTCGACCGACGCGAAGCCGGTCAGCCGCTTCTACGAGACCTCCGAGGACGTGGCTCTCGCTGCCAGAAAGCCCTTCGTGCTGATCTTCGCAACCCCGAAGTTCTGCCAGAGCGCGACCTGCGGACCCACCCTCGACAAGCTGAAGCCGATCGCGGCGGCGCACCCGGAGCTGACATTCATCAATGTCGAGCCGTACCAGCTCAAGGACGTCGACGGCCAGCTCCAGCCGGTGCTGAACGATGGAAACCTCGTTCCGGTCGAGGCGACGACCGCGTTCAAGCTCAGGACCGAGCCCTATGTGTTCGTCGTCGGCAGCGACGGCAAGGTGAGTGCCTCATTCGAGCTCGTCTTCTCGCCCGAGGAGATCGAGGCGGCGATCGCCGCGGTCGAGTCGGCCGGCTGACGGGCGGATCGTCAGTAGACGAACGGGATGAGACGCTTCGTCCGGGCCCGGTAGGCCGGGTATCCGTCGAGCGCCTCGCCCAACCACGTCTCCTCCCGGCGCGCCTTGAGATCGAGGGTGACCGCGAGCGCGAGCGTCGAAAGGCCGGCCCAGCCCGATGCCGTCGCAACGCTCCAGCCCAGTCCGGCGAGGATGAGCCCGCTGTAGATGGGGTGACGGACGAGACGATAGAGGCCGGTCTCGACGAGCTCGGACCCGGCGAGTGGCCGGGGAAACGGACTGAGGTTCCGGCCAAGATCGCGCATCGCTCGGACCGCGACCACCCCGCCCAGGACGAGGAGGGCGGCGCCCACGGCAATCAATCCGACCACCGCGGGGAACGACATGAGGCTCGCGGCCGTGCCCGCCTCCAGGTCCCGGACGCCGAACCCGGCGACCACGACGAAGAGCGCGATCTGGGCAGCTACCCAACCCTCGCCGCGTGGTCCGAGCGAAGGGATCCGGGTGGGCGGCTCGATCAAGGCGCGTCCTCGATGCGGACCGCGCGATGCACGCCTCCGTCGTCGACGTAGGTCACCCGGACCCGCGCGAGGCTGACCTTGTGCTCCGAGAGGTGACCCGGTGGAAACGCGGCCGCGTTCTCGAGGTTCGTGATCCGGAAGTCAACCGACCGTCCGTCGGCGGTCCGGATCGAGAAGCCCTCGACGTCGGACAGGCTGGTCGCCTCGACCGCGATCACGATGCCGGTCTCGACCTGGCGGCCGGGGCCGCCGATCAGCGTCGAGGCGGCCGCCGCCATGACGACCACGGCGACGACGGCCGCGACCAGGAGGACGAGTCGGGTCCGACCCGCTCCGATCACGCGGTCACGTGCCGATCCCGCTGCTCCCCGGCGTGTGGAGCGGCGTGCCGTCGGCGCAGCGTGGACAGGTCGCCGGCCCCTGCTCGTAGGTCGGCAGGTTTAGGCGCCAGAGCGAGCGCAGCGGGTAGACGCGACCGGTCAACGGGGACGTCAGCGTGTTCGTCCCGCCACCGCTCCGGTCGACGAGCACGACGCACTCCACGATCTCGCCGCCCATCGCCTCGACCGCCGGCAGCATCGCGAGGAGCGAGCCGCCGGTCGTGAGGATGTCGTC
>JBDTNS010000203.1:0-4280 GCA_039933675.1 Chloroflexota bacterium | reverse complement strand
CCGCAGCTGACCCAGTTCCAGCCGGCCGACACGCCCGAGCGGCTCGAGGCCTTCATCGCCCGCCTCCACGCCTATCCGACGTTCATGGCGGCGAACATCGAGATCCTCCGCGAGGGACGTGCTTCGGGGTTGACCGCGCCGCGCATCGTGGCCGACCGGACGATCGCCCAGATCACGCGGATGCTCGAGGTCCCGATCGAAACCGCGATCGTGGCGTCGATGGCGAAGGTCGCGTCGGAGGGCGACCGGGAGCGGATCCGCGACCTCGTCCGCGACCTCGTCTATCCGGCTGATCAGGCCTTCCTCGATGCGCTCCGGGGCGACTACCTCGGCGCGACCCGCGACGAGCCGGGCCTCTGGTCGGCGCCCAACGGCGAGCAGCTCTACCGAACCGCGATGCGGAGCTGGACGACGCTCGATCTCGACTCCGAAGAGGTCCACCAGAGCGGGATCGATGAGCTTGAAACGATCGAGGCGGAACGGCGCGTCATCGCGCGTGGCGCCGGATTCGGGGATGACACAGCCGCGTACCGGGCCTCGCTCGACGCCGATGTCGCGAACACGCCGCAGACCAAGGACGAGCTCGTCGAGCGGGCGACCGAGGATATCGAGCGCGCGATGGCGATCGCCCCACGCTACTTCGGGGTGTTGCCGCGGGCAGCCTGCGAGGTCCGTCCGGTCGAGGAGTACAAGGAGCGGGACGCGCCGTTCGCCTATTACTACCCGCCGTCGCCAGACGGTTCGCGGCCCGGGATCTACTACGCGAACGGCTATGACCTGCCGAGCCGCAAGTACAGCAAGCTCGCCACGACGACCTATCACGAAGCGGCCCCCGGCCACCATTTCCAGATCACGCTCGAGATGGAGAACCCGCACCTCAACACGTTCCGGCGCCTCGGGGCGCGGATGGTCGGCGGGGCATACGTCGAGGGCTGGGGGCTCTACAGCGAGCGCCTGGCCGACGAGATGGGGCTCTTCCGCGACGAGTCCGAGCGGTTCGGGATGCTCGATGCCCAGGCGTGGCGGGCGGCGCGGCTCGTGGTTGACACCGGCCTGCACGCGCTCCGCTGGCCGCGCCAGCGTTCGATCGACTTCCTCAAGACCGCTGGTCTCTCGGAGACGGACGCGGTCATCGAGACGGACCGCTACATCTGCTGGCCGGGCCAGGCGCTGACCTACAAGATCGGTCAGCGCGCAATCGAGCAGTTGCGTGCCGAGCTCACGGCTCGCGACGGTTCGGCGTTCGAACTCCGCGCGTTCCACGACGCCGTTCTGGGCCATGGCTCGCTGCCGCTGGCTACGCTCAGCCGCGAGCTCCCGAACTGGCTCGCCACCCCGGTCTGACCGCAGGGAGCCGAGCCCCGGCAGTGGCACGGACGACGACGGTTCGTGCGGACGACGGTTCGTGCGGAAGACGGTTCGTGCGGACGACGGTTCGTGCGGCCGTTCTTCCCAGCAGGACAAACGGCGGCCGGCGGCCCCGCATCACCCGCCGGGTAGGGTATGCGCTGCCCTTCGATGTCCGTCGGCTCGTCGATTCGACCTCAGGTGCAGACGGTCGTGCCGGCGATCCGGGTCAGACGATCGATCTGCGAGCCTGTTCGAGGTGGATCGCTCGCGACTGAATCCGATTTGTCCTGCTGTGAAGAACATCGCGCATCGAACGGGCGGGGCATGCGCTGCCTACCCCGATCGCTACGAGTCGAAGCCGATCCCCAGGGCGTCGAGCGTCCGTAGCAGGATCGATCGCCGGCCCTCCTCGCGGTCGGCCCGATCGAGCTCGTGGCGGACGACGTTGACCGCCGCCGAGCGGAAGGGCTCGGGCGGAAAGGGGATCGGCGGGCTCGACACGATTCGCAGTCGGAGCCGGTCCTCGTCCGGACGGAGGACGAGGTCGCGAACGACACCGCCGGCCCAGCGGCTGGCACCGACGCCGAGCCCCGTGTAGCCGAGGGCGTAGGTCACCCGGCCACCCATCGTCTGGCCGAACGCGACCGTGAAGCGCGTGGTCGTGTCGATCGCGCCGCCCCAGCGATACGGGAAGTGAAGACCCTCGAGTTGCGGGAAGGCGTGGAAGAACTGGGCCTCGAGCCTCTCGAACGTCGCCGGTCGGCGGTCCAGCTCCGGGCCGACCCGGCTTCCGAAGTAGTGGATCGCGTCGTAGCCGCCCCACAGGATGCGGTCGTCCGCCGTGAGCCGGAAGTAGTGGAACTGGTTGTTGGCATCCGAGAGGCCCTGGCGCCGTGCCCAGCCGATGGCCGCGCGCTCGTCGGCCGTCAGCGGCTCGGAGACGAGTACGTAGTCGTACACCGGCACGAAGAGCGGGGAGAGGCGGCGCAGCCAGCCGGAGTAGGCCGAAGTGGCGACGACGACCTGGTCGGCACGCACCACGGCGCCGCCCGCAGCCGTGGCCACCACCCCGCCGGCGACCCGCTCGAGGCGGGCGATCCGCGTCCTCCCGTGGATCGGGACACCGCGTTCGCGTACCACGCGCGCCAGCCCCCGGCAGAGCTTGACCGGATCGAGGAGGACGTCGCGTCCGGGCGGCCGGTACAAACCCGCCTGCCAGATCGGGGAATCGACTTCGGCCCGGACGGTCGCGCGGTCCATGAACACGAGGTGCTCGCCGTACTCGGCGGCTTCCTCGGCCCACGCCCGGAACTCCTCGACCTGGTACGGCTGGTCGGCTAGTGCGAGCGTCCCGGTTTCCTCGAGGTCGCAATCGATCGCGTGCTCGCGCGTGAAGTCGATGAGCCCGCGCAGGTTGTCGATGCCCTCCGCCTCGAGGCGCTCCAGCTCGTCGGGAAAATGGCGGATCCCGTTGGCCAGGCCGTGCGTCAGCGATGCCTCACAGAAGCCGCCGTTCCGCCCACTGGCCCCGAAGGCGACGGTCTCGGCTTCGACGACGACGACGCGGAGCGCCGGGTCGGTCTCGGTCAGCGCCAGCGCGGTCCACAGGCCGGTGAAGCCGGCACCGATGACCAGGACGTCGGCGGTCGTCGCCCCGTGGAGTGGCGGATCGGCCGCAGGCGCGTCGCCACGCAGCCAGTAGCTGACCGGGCGGGCAGACAGGGAATCGACGAGCGTGCGCTGCATGCCGGATATGGTGCCATGGCACCCGACCTTCGTTTCGCGTACCTCTGAAGCTTCGGGCCTGCGTGATTCGTGGTGGCCGGCGGCAATCCGGACGAGAATCGCGTTGACGACGCTCACGACCTTATGGCACGATGGCCCGGCCCGCGTCCCACGGTACGCAACGGTCGTGGCGAGGACCCGGGCCGCCGATCCCGCACCGAGGTTCTCCTGCATGGCCCCCGAGCCCATCGCCGCCCGAACGACCCCCTCGCTCCGCCGCGACGCCCAGAGCTCGATGTACCAGCGCGCGCTCAAGACGCTCCCCGGCGGGACGGATTCGAACTTCCGCGCCTGGGGCGAGGACACGATCTACGTCGATCGCGGCAAGGGCGGCCGGGTCTGGGACATCGATGGCAACGAGTACATCGACCTGCGCATGGGCTACGGGCCGGTCATCCTCGGGCACGGCGACGATCGGGTGGACGATCACGTCAACGAGCGGATGCGCAAGGGCGTCAGCTTCTCGCTCACCTCGGAGGATGAGGTCGAGGCGATGGAGCTCCTCAAGGAGCTGACCGGCTGGGTCGACACCGCCCGGATGACGGTCTCGGGGACCGAGGCCACGATGCACGCCATGCGCGTCGCGCGGGCCTACACCGGCCGCGACAAGATCGTGAAGTTCGAGGGCCAGTACCACGGCGTCCACGACTACGCGTTGATCAGCGTCTCGCCCGACAACATGGCCGATCTCGGCGACCCCGATGCACCGGTGCGCCTCGCCTGGGGCCGCGGGATCCCCGACGCCGTCGCCGACACGATCATCCCGGCGCGCTACAACAACATCGATGCCCTGCGCCGGCTCTTCGAGTCGCGCGGCGAGGAGATCGCCGCGATCATCGTCGAGCCGGTCCTCGGCAACGCCCAGGGGATCATGCCGAAGCCCGGCTTCCACCAGGCGATGCGCGTCCTGACCGAGGAGTTCGGGATCCTCCTGATCTTCGACGAGGTGAAGACCGGCTTCCGCTTCGCCCGCGGTGGCGCCGCCGAGTTCTTCGGGGTCATCCCGGATCTCGCGACCTATGCCAAGGCGATGGGCAACGGCTACCCGGCGGCGGCCTTCGGCGGTCGTGCCGAGGTGATGAGCGTCCTCCCCGACAAGGTCAGCCACGGTGGCACGTACGCCGGCAACCGGATCGCCGCCGCGG
>JBDTNS010000202.1:0-4289 GCA_039933675.1 Chloroflexota bacterium | reverse complement strand
CCTCAGGCTCGCCGCAACCGCAGTTCATGCACATGTCCAAAACCTCCATACGACCTGGGGGTCTTCGACAGCCTGGCCGCGCGCACGCAGCCGGACGGCTTCGACCGACGGCCGGCTCGTTGCGGCCGCCTGTCAATGTGGGCGGGTCGCAACCCCCAACAACCGAATAGCCCACCTGGGCGGTACCTTTCGCCCCCCAAGAGGCGCCGGCCGACTCGCTAGGGTCTGGACATGCATCGATCCCGTGGCGTCGCCGTCTTGCTGCCAGCTGTGCTCCTGGACCTCGCGGCTCTGGCGACCACGATTTCTGGCCTCGCGCCTGAGCTGGTGCCGGTGCTTCTGGCGACGGGCGTCGGTTGGATGCTCGCGATGGTTACGGCTGCGCACAGGTTGCGCGGTCCCGTCGCTGCCGTAGCCAGCGCCGCCGCGTCGGTTGGCGCCGGTGCAGCGATCGATGCGGACGGGGCCGAGTTCGGACCATTGGCGCCGATCGCCCTCGAGCTCGCCGGGATCGCCGAGGCCCTGAAGGCGGCCAAAGAGGCAGCCACGATCGACCGGCTCACTCGCGTGGCCAATCGACCGGCTCTCCTGGCCCACCTTTTCGCGGAGCTCGAGCGGGTCGCTCGCTACAACCGGCCGCTGTCCATCGCGTTCATCGACATCGATCATTTCAAGGCCGTCAACGATACGTTCGGCCATGAGGTTGGCGATATGGTGCTTCGTGGGGTCGCGGACGTATTCCGCGAAAACACCCGCGGCGTCGACATGATCGGACGATATGGTGGCGAGGAGTTCGTCCTCGTACTCCCTGAGACGCCTGTCGACGAGGCTGCCGAGGTCGCCGAGAAGCTTCGTCTGTTGGTGCTGAAGAAGCATTTTGATGCGGGAGTGGCTGGCGAGCTCGCCGTGTCCATTTCGATCGGCGTCGCGGGCGGGCAAGGCCAGAACCTGCGTGTCGATCAGCTGCTTCGAGACGCCGATGCGGCGATGTACTCCGCAAAGTCGCTCGGGCGGAACCAGACCTACGTGTTCGCCGAGACCGATGACGACTCGGCACGCATCCCACGTGCGCCGATCTCGGCCGCTGGGCGCGCCCGCGCCGCGGAGGTGGGCGACCTTGCCCGCCAGGCGGCCGAGTCGGCCCTGGCGGCGATCATCTCACCCCTGCCGCACTACCGAGGCAAGCCGTCCGCGTTGATCGCGGCGATCGCTGTTCGGATGGCGGGCGCGCTCAAGCTTCCGGAACAGGAGGTCCAGCGGATCCGCATCGCGTCGCTGCTCCATGACATCGGAAAAGTCGCGGTGCCCGCGCAGATCCTGGAGAAGCCCGGCCCGCTGTCGCCCGAGGAATGGCAGACCGTGGTGCAGCACCCCAGGATCGGCCAGGTCATCATCGACCAGGTGGCCACGGTGAAGGATGCCGGAGCGATCATCCTTCATCATCACGAGCGCTTCTCCGGCCATGGCTATCCGCACGGCCTGCGTGGCAGTGATATCCCGCTCGGTGCTCGGATCGTCGCCATCGCTGATGCGTATGACGCCATGGTGAGTGACCGACCGTACCGAGGGGCGATCGGTCACGGGGCGGCCATCGCGGAGCTGCGAAAGCATGCGTCCATGCAGTTCGATCCGGAGCTTGTCTCGCTGTTCTGCGATCTCTTTGCCGTCGACGCGCCGATTCCCGACCCGACATTGCTGATCGATCCACCTCTCGCAATCGCGGACATCCATCGTGGCAGCCGCGGCCGGACCGCATCGGGATAGCCGATGGGCGGAGAGGTCCCGTGGTGATTCCACTGAGGCGACGCCTCGGTTTCGAGCCTCGCCCGCTTGGACCGGAGCTCGAGCAGCCGCCGCTCGAACCGGACTTCCCATCCAAGCCGGCGGAAGTCGAATTTGCCGCGTACGCGGAGGACTGCCGGATATTCGGGTTCTGGCGTCACGACGCCGAGCGGCTATCCGACGCGCTCAACGCAAACGAAGAGTTTCTCCTTCATGATGTCCTGCTCGCGTCCCTTCGGGACGGACATACGCGCGACGCCCGGGAGTTTTTGGTGCGCCGGGATGAGATCCTCGCCGTCCGGGGGGCCGGTCCGCGCGGCAACATCGCCCGCCGAACTCGAACTCGTCCCTCTCCGATCACGTTGCAGACGGGACCCTACACGATCCATGGCTATCTGCATGGACCACCAGGCGCGGACGCCGTCCGACAGATCCGTCGCCGCAAGCCGATGGTGCCGCTCACCGAGGCCTGGATTGAATATCCGACGGGCGGCGCGCTTCATCGTGCGCGGGTGGGTGCGATCATCGTGAACCACGAGGCACTTGACTGGATCCGCCATTCGCGGGACGAAGAGGTGAGCACGCCAGGCCTGCCTGCGGAGAGCAGGATCGACCCGCACGCCAAGGATCTCACGGGGTATATCCGTATCTCGCGGGAATGACGGCGCCTCATAGGCCGTGACCGGAGGATCCCGTTCGACCGGCGCGAGGTGCCAGATACCGTCAACGGGCCGACACGTTGCCCGACGAGCAGATGTCCGTCCACTCTCAGGCGGGGTCACCCAGTGGTAGACTCCTGCCGCCTGGGGCCGCCCCGAGGCCTGGCCGAGCGGGAGTAACTCAGTTGGCAGAGTGTCAGCTTCCCAAGCTGAATGTCGCGGGTTCGAACCCCGTCTCCCGCTCCATTTCCTCCCTTGACTGATCGATGATCCGTATCGCCCTGATCCGGGCGATCGTCGTGGAGCTCCATGGAACGGTCATCGTGGTGACGACACCCGCCGGTCCCGAAATTCCTTCCTAGATCGGTTCGAGGACGAAGAGCGGGATGACGCGTTTCGTCCGACGCTGGTAGTTCGCATAGTCGGGAAACGCCTCGACCGCGCGCACCCACCAGAGAGCCTTTTCGTCGCCGGTCGTTTCATGCGCCGTGTAGTCCCGTTTGGTCGGGCCGTCCTGCAGCTCCACGTGCGGGTGCGCCTTGAGGTTGTAGTACCAGACCGGGTGCTTCGGGGCGCCGCCCTGCGACGCGACGACGGCATAGGTGCCCTCGTGTTCGACGCGCATGAGCGCGGTCTTGCGGAGCTTGCCGGTCTTCGCGCCGACCGAGGTCAGGACGATGATCGGCATCCCGCGGATCGTCGGCGCCTCGGCGCCATTGGTGGCTTCGTAGCGCTCGGCCTGTCGGCGCGCCCAACTGGACGTGCCGGGTGCGTAGTCGCCGGTGAGAGGCATCACCTGATGCTAACCGTTGAACCCCCGATTGGGGTTCCGTCGAGAGGCCAGCATAGCCCACCCCTCGACGATCCCAATGGCTCAGTGACCGTGCGCGGCTGCCACGAGGTCGGGCAGGAGCGCTGCCGCGTTCGGCGTGCCGAGACCCGTCACCGGGTCCCAGCCCGTCCCGGCTGCATACCCGGTGATCGACGGATCGCCCTGGTTCGTGTTGCCGCTCGCGACGTCATAGAAGTCGGCCGCGTAGCGAGCCGGACTGGCGCCGATCTTGTAGAGGGCGGGGTTGATCAGGCCGAGGCCGCCGCCGTTGATCTGGTCGGCAATCGCGACCAGGCCGGCCCACTGGGGGCACGACAGCGATGTCCCGCCGATGTCGTACCAGCCGGTGCTGCACGGGTCGTTGCCGCACAGCAGGCCACTCTGGCCATCGGGTGGCAGGCTGAGGTAGACGAGCGCGCCCGTAGCGGCACTGGCCTGGAAGGCCACGTCGGGCACGCCGCGCTGGGAGGCCGGGATGGGCGTCGAGCCGGCCGGCAGGGTGTCCTGATAGTCGGGCCGGCTGAACACGTGGCTGAAGCCGCCACCGGAGAAGGTCCAGGCGACCTCACGCTGACCGGTGATGGTCCTGCACTTGGCGCCGGGATGGACGTTGTCGACGCCGAGGCCGGTCTCGGCGTTCGTGCACAGGTAGGTGCCGCCGATTCCGGTCACCAGCGGGTCGCTGGCCGGCCACACGACGGTCGGGTACGGGATCAGCGAGCCGCCCTTGCCGACTGGCGTCTTGCGGCCATTGGCCGAGCCGCCGTCACCGGACGAGCCGAGGACGGTGACGCCGTGGAGGGCGGCCGCCTTGAAGGCGTGCCGCAGGTGCTCGAGCGACTGCGCGCTGCCGAACGCATCCTCGGCCGAGGCGAAGCTCTGGCTGATCACCTGGGCAAGCCCGTGATCGACCACGTACTGCTCGGCGTTCATCATCGCCGGGAAGCCCTGCACGCCGAGCGTCTCGGCATTCGGGCTCGTGACGAGCAGGATATTTGCGCGCGGGGCGATCGCGT
>JBDTNS010000201.1:0-4308 GCA_039933675.1 Chloroflexota bacterium | reverse complement strand
GTCGACCTGGACTTTCCTGCGGCGCCGGCGTCTCCCGCCGAGCCACCCTCGTGATGACGAACGGTCCCCGCCTCCTCCTCGTCGAAGACGACGACGCGACGCGCAGCTCCGTGGCCGCCAACCTTGTCGCGCACGGCTACCGGGTCGCGCAGGCGGCAGACCTCAGGGATGCCATGACGGCCTGGGAGGCGGCCCGGCCCGACCTCATCCTGCTCGACCTCGGGCTCCCCGACGGCGACGGCCTCGCACTGATCCGGCGGGTGCGGCGCGACACGACGACGCCGATCCTGGTCCTGACCGCCCGCAACGCCGAGGCCGACAAGGTCACCGCGCTCGAAAGCGGGGCCGACGACTACGTGACGAAGCCATTCGGCCTCCCGGAGCTGCGGGCGCGAGTCGGCGCGCTCCTGCGGCGATCCGGCGGTCCCGCGACCGATGCTGGCGGACGCGTCGCCCTCGGCCCGATCGTCATGGACATCGTCCGGCGCACTGTCACCGTGGCCGGGTCGCCAGTCGACCTTACCCCGCGGGAATACGAGTTGCTCAAGACGATGATCAGCCAGCCGGGCCGCGTGCTGACCAGGGACCGGCTGCTGCGCGCGGTCTGGGGAGCCGCCTACGGCCAGGAGGCGCACTACCTGCACGTGTACGTCAGCAAGCTCCGGCGCAAGCTGGATGGCGCGGATCCCAGCGGCGCTGCAAGCGCCCTGATCGTCGCCGAGCCGGGCATCGGCTACCGGATCGCCGAGGGCGCCGACCTGACGACTTGAGCGTTTGTTGAGCGATCGGAGCCCCATCCCGGTCCGGTTCCTCTTGGCGGTCTCCATACGGTGGAGACATGGATCCCACAGTGCTCCTGCCGTTCCAACGCGCCTCCACCGACCCGTTCCAGCGCGACCTCATCGAGATCGACGCCGCGATCGAGCTGGTGACCAGCGGGGCGGCGGCGCGTGTCCGCCTGGTCGCGCTCGTCCGGCCCGAGGCCATCGCGGCCGAAGGACTCGCTCGAGCCCAGACCGCCAACGTTCGATTCACGCTTGACCGTGGCTCCAACGGGGTCGCGGCGATCACGATCGGCCCGGCCAGGTCGTCTAGGGCAGGACGCTGGTCGCTCAACCGCCGCGAACGATCCGACGTGCCACGAGGCTGACCCGCAGAAAGCTCGTGAAGTGGGCCAACGGCTGGACGTGGCTCGGCTCGCCCGCGTAGATGGTCTTGATCGGTACCTCGGCCATCGGCAGGCCGAGCGCGATGCAGCGAGCGATCATCTCGACCTCGAACCCAAAGCCGTCCTCATCGCTCGCCAGCAACCCGGTCATCAGCCGCCGCCCGACGAGCCGGTACCCGGACTGGTTGTCCGCCACGCGGCGGCCGACCGCAATCGAGAAGAGCCAGCCACCGAGCGTGTTCGAGAGCCGCCGGACCGGCGGCATCGAGCCGAAGTCGCGCCGGCCGACAATGAGTTCAGGGCGGCCGGATGCGAACGCCTCGAGGAAGCGCGGGATCTCGGCCGGATCGTGCTGCCCATCGGCGTCGAGTGTCACGACCGCCTCCACGCCCTCAACGAGCGCGTGGCGAAAGCCGACCCTGAGCGCGGCGCCCTTGCCGGCGTTGTCGACCTGGCGCAGCACCGTCGCGCCGGCCGCTTCGGCTCGGGCCGAGGTGTCATCCGTGGAGCCGTCGTCAACCACGACGACCGGAAGGTGGGCGCGCGCGCCCTCGACGACGGCCGCAATCCGCGGCCCCTCCTGGAACCCCGGGATCAGGGCAAGGATCGGCGGCGGGTCCATTGGGGGCATCGCCGCTCAGCCGCTGCCGGGCGTCGGGCCCGGCGCCAGATCGCTGGGGCTACTGGCCGCCGTCGGTGTGGTCGGGTGCGCTGTTCGGCCATCGGAGCCACGAACCGGCTCCGGTGGGCCGCGGCATGACCACCCGCGCTTCGGCGAGCGCGCCAACGGGCTCCGGGGCTTCCTCGGACTCGTCCGGCGCGTCAGTGCCCTCGCGCTCGGCCACCGTCTGCTCGGTGCTCTCAGCCGCAACCGGCTGCTCGGCTTCGGTTCCCGCGTCCCACGGCGCTTCGGTCGAAGCGACCGCTACTTCCGGGTCCATGACGCCGATCAACTCGTTGCCGGTCGGCTCGTCGGTGGCCGGTTCGTCCGCCTCCGCGGAGACCTGCGCTTCCGGGGCGACGGTCTCCTCCGACGCGTTCATCAGCTCGGCCGCCGGGATCGCCGGAGCGTCACTGACCGGGCTCCGGTAGTCGGTGGCACCGGGAGCCCCGGCTGCATCGGCCGGCCCGATCAGCTCGAGGGTCGGGAACGTCGGCCGCGTCCCGGCCTGCTTCGCGATCACGACCGGGTCCGTCTCGGCGTCGAGCCGTCGGAAATACTGCTCGATGTCGGCCTTGTAGGCGGCGACGGCCGCTTCGACGGCTTCGACCTCGCGACCGACGACGGTCCGGTGTTCCTCGAGGCGGATCTGGAGCTGTTCGCGCCGCGCGGCGATCCGACGTTCGCGCTCGAGCTTGATGCGCTTGATCTCACCGTCCGACCAGCCGTCGATCCCCTTGACGTCTTCCTTCGCGAGCTCGCGAAGCTGCTCGGCCTCGAGCGCTTCTCGCGCGCGGATCGCCTCGATGTGGGTCTGGCGTCGCTGTTCGGTGTTCTCGGCGTTCCGAGCCTGCTCCGCGGCGGCCGTGCTCTGCATCGCCCTGGCGAGTTCAGCCAGGAACGAGTTGCCGTCATCCGCGCTCGAATCGACAAACCCATCGGGGGCCACCGCCGGCCCGCCGGGCTGGCGGCCGTTGCTGCTGAAGGTGCCTGTCGTATTCGACGGCGCGTCCTGACCCATCGCGTCAACCTCGTGATCGGACATCTCGACCTCCCGGGGAGTCCTTTGGGCGGCACGTGGGTCCCGGTACCTCCGTCCCGTGCCGTCGGGTTGGAGATCGTACGTCCATCGCCGTTTCAGGGCAATGGGGTACCCGTTGCCACCTTGTAACGGCCTCGCAACGACCGCCCAAAACGACGCGCCGAGGTGACGTGTCGTTGGCGTCCCCGGCAGGATTCGAACCTGCGACCTTCCGCTTAGAAGGCGGTTGCTCTGTCCACTGAGCTACGGGGACGTGCCGGGGAGTCTAGCGCGACCTCAGCTCGAATCGGTCACCGGAACGTCGAATCGCGCGTGCTACACTCCGCGACCCATCGCACCGACCGGGATCGGCGGGGTGGCCAGGGAGGACCGGGAGGCCCATGTCGGCACGTCCTGCACGCGTCACGGCGGCGGGCCAGCTCGCGCTCGAGCTGCCGCTCGAGCTGCCGGCCATCGCCCTGGTGCCCGAATGGAAGGACCAGCAGCGCCTGTGGGGCCACACCTTCCACCCGATGTGCTCCTACCTGGCGAGCTTCCCGGCCGCCCTCACCCATGCGTTCATCGCGCGCTACTCGCGCCCAGGTGACGTCGTCCTCGACCCGTTCTCCGGCCGCGGGACGACGCCGTTGCAGGCCTGCGCCGAGGGTCGCATCGGTGTCGGCAACGACCTCAACCCATTCGCGCATCTCCTGACCGCGGCGAAGGTCGAACCGGCCACCCGCGCCCAGGCCGCGACCCGCCTCGCCCAGCTTCGACTCGCCTGGAACGGCGTCTCGGCCGACTGGCTCCCGCTCGGCGCACGCGTTGCCAACGACCCCACTGACCCAGCCGCCATCGTGCCGGCCGCGGGCTCGCGTGCCGCGCCCGCAGACGGCACGGAGCCTGTCCCAGCCGAGGTTGCGCTCGCGTTCCACCCGCACACGCTCGCGCAGCTTCTCTTCGTGCGGACGACGCTCGACCTCAACGACCGCACCGATCGATTCCTCGCGGCCGCCCTGACCGGGATCCTCCACGGCAAGAGCGCGAGCTACCTGTCGGAGATCATGCCGAACACATTCTCGATGGCGCCGCGCTACGTCCGGGATTTCGCCGCGCGAACCGCCTTCGCGTCGCCGGAGCGCGACGTCTTCGACGGGCTCTCGAAGAAGCTCGATCGACTCTTCCGCCAGGCGCCGCCGCCCAGCGAGGGGATCGCGCTCCTCGGGGACGCGCGCGACGTAGCACCGCGCGCCCGCGCCGCCCTGCGAGCCCGTGGCCGCGCGGACCGGGCGCGCCTCGTCGTCACCTCGCCGCCGTATCTGCGAGTCGTCAAGTACGGCTATTACAACTGGCTCCGGACGTGGCTGCTCGGGTTCGATGCGCGCGCCATCGACGCGACCCTCGACGACGCCCACCACCGCGAGCCGTACCTGCTCTTCCTGCGCGACGTCCTCGCCG
>JBDTNS010000200.1:0-4346 GCA_039933675.1 Chloroflexota bacterium | reverse complement strand
GCCGATCCGCTTCGTCGGCGGCCAGGCGGCCGGTTGTGCGCCGGTCGGCACGGCCTGGGCCGCCGGGACCGATGTCATCGTCCCGGTCCGGGCGCCCGACACGATCGTCCGCTCGCTGGCCATCGGCAACCCGGCCGACGGGCGCTACGCGGTCGAGCTTGCGAACGAGAGCGGCGGCTCGATCGAGTCCATCGAGGACGTCGTCACGGCCGCCGCGATCCGCGACGTCGCACGGCTCGAGGGGATCTACCCCGAGACCGCCGGCGGCGTCACCCTGGCCGCGGCGGCGGCGGCACGGCAGCGGGGCGTCATCCGCCCGGGCGACGAAGTCGTGGCCCTGCTGACCGGGAACGGCCTCAAGACCCCGGACGCGCGATTACTCGGGGCCGCCGATGGCGTCTCCCGACCCGGACAGCCGGGGCTTGCGCCGGCGATCCGTCCCAGCCTCTCGGCCTTCGAGCGCTGGCTCGGTGGGGCGGCATGAGCACGGTCCGCATCCCGCCGACCCTGCGCGCGGCGACCGGCGGGGCGAAGCAGGTCCAGGTCCCCGGCGGCACGGTCCGCGAGGTCGTGACCGGGTTGGTGGCGCTCCACCCGGGCCTCGAGGCGCAACTCCTCGCGCCGGGCGGCGACCTGAACCGGTTCGTCAATGCGTTCCTCAACGACACGGACGTCCGGCACCTGCAGGACCTCGACACCCCGGTCGGGGAAGCTGACACACTGGTCCTCCTCCCCGCGATGGCCGGCGGCTGACGACGGAACGCCTCGATGTGGCGATCGTCGGTGGCGGGATCGTCGGTCTTGCGACCGCGCTCCGGCTCCTGGAGGCTCGCCCCGATCTGCGTCTCGCGATCGTCGAGAAAGAATCGGCCGTCGCGACCCACCAATCCGGGCACAACTCGGGGGTCCTCCACGCGGGGCTCTACTACGCGCCCGGTTCGCTCAAGGCGCGCCTGTGCCGCGAGGGCAAGACCGCGATCGAGGCCTATGCCGCAACCCGCGACATCCCCGTCCGCCACCCGGGCAAGCTCGTCGTCGCCCTGACCGAGGACGAGCTGCCGCGCCTCGCGGACCTGCGCGAGCGGGCCACCGCCAATGGCGTCGAGGGTCTCGAGGAGATCGGGCCGGAGCGGATGCGCGAGCTCGAGCCCGAGGTCGCCGGGATCCGGGCGCTCTGGTCGCCGCGGACCGGGATCATCGACTTCAATGCTGTTGCCCGAGCGTACGCCGCGGACCTCGGCGCGCAGGGAGTCGCCATCCACCTCGGCCGCGAGGTCACCGCGATCGAGCAGCGCCCCGGCAGCGTCGTCCTCAAGACGACCGCCGGCGACCTGGCGGCCGATCACGTCATCGCCTGCGCAGGGCTCCACGCCGACCGGGTCTCGGCGATGACCGGCGAGGCGGGACCGGACGTTCCCCGGATCGTCCCGTTCCGGGGCGACTACTACACGCTCCGGCCGGACGCCCGCGCGTTCGTCACGCGGCTCATCTATCCGGTCCCCGACCCGCGCTTCCCATTCCTCGGCGTCCACTTCACGCCCCGCCACGACGGCGCGGTGTGGGCCGGCCCGAACGCGGTCCTCGCGCTCGCGCGGGAGGGCTACAAGCGGACCGATATCGACCTTCACGATCTCGTCTCGACCCTGACGTATCGCGGTTTCCAGCGCCTGGCGCTCAAGCACTGGCGGATGGGCGCGGCCGAGATGTGGCGCGACGTCTCGCGCCGCGCCTACGTCACCGAGATGCAGCGCTACCTGCCGGCGATCCGTGGCGAGGACGTCCGGTTCGGGCCGTCGGGCGTGCGCGCCCAGGCGGTGGCACGCGACGGATCGATGGTCGACGACTTCAGCCTCGGTGGGAGCGGCCGGATCCTGCACGTCCGCAACGCCCCGTCACCGGCCGCGACGGCGAGCCTGGCGATCGGCCGGGTGCTCGCGGAGACCGCGATCGAACGGTTCGGGTTCGCCCCGGCCGCTCCGGCCGCTCCGCTCAGGCCTCGTCCAGGGCCCGCCTGAGGTCGTTGACGAGGTCGACGACGCCCTCGATGCCGACCGACAGCCGAACCAGCGCCGGCGACACCTCGAGGGGCGACCCCGCGACCGACATATGGGTCATCGCGGCCGGGATCTCGATCAGCGACTCGACACCACCGAGCGACTCGGCAAGCGTGAACAGCCGCGTTCCCTCGGCGATCGCGATCGCCCGATCCGCCGCGGAACGCCCATGGCGGCCACCCGCGGACGGGATGAACGAGACCATCCCGCCCATCGCCGGGTAATGGACCGCGGCCACGTCCGCCCGCCCGGAGAGGAACGCGGCGACGGTCGCGGCGTTGGAGCCGTGCCGCTCCATGCGCAGGTGGAGCGTCCGCAGCCCGCGCAGCACGAGAAAGCAGTCGAGCGGGCCCGGCACGCCGCCCATCGCGTTCTGGAGGAACCGCAGTCGCTCCGCAACGACTGCGTCCGAGGTCGCGACGACGCCGAGGATCGTGTCGGAGTGGCCGGCGAGATACTTCGTCGCGGAATGGAAGACGACATCCGCCCCGAGGAGGAGCGGCCGCTGGAGCGCCGGGGAGGCGAACGTGTTGTCGACGACCACGAGCGGTCGGCGGCCGCCCTCGGCGACCCGTCGCGCGACGGTCGCCACGGTCGCCTCGATGTCGACGATCTTGAGGTGCGGGTTCGACGGCGTCTCGAACCAGACGAGCCGCGTCCGCTCGGAGAGCGCCTCCCAGAGCGCCTCCTGACCGGAGGCGAGGTCGACGTACCGCGCGTCGACGCCGGCGCCGCGCCGGACGCGCTCGAGATAGCGGTACGTCCCGCCGTAGACGTCGTTCCCGACGATGATCTCGTCGCCGGGTCCGGCAAGCTCGGCGATCGCCGCGGTCGCCGCCGACCCCGACGCGAAGGCGATCCCGTCGCTCCCGCCCTCGAGCGCCGCGATCGCCCGCTCGAGACGTTCGCGTGTCGGGTTCTGCGAACGTGCGTACTCGTAGCCGCGACGCGGCTTCCCGACACCGTCCTGCGCGAACGTCGAGGTCTGGTAGATCGGCGGCGAGACCGCCCCGGTCAGCTCGTCGGGTTCGGCCCCGGCGTGGACGGCCAGCGTCTCGAACGTGAGGTCGAGCTCGTCAAACCGGTCGGTGTCGCTCATCAGGGGTCATGGTAGCCGCGCGCTCAGCCGGCGGGCGGCCAGCCATCGAGCTCGAAGACGAGCTCGACCCCGTCGATATCGTCGATCTGGACGCCCACCTGCTGGAAGCCGAGCCGCTTGACGATCGCGAGCGAGCCCACGTTGTCGGGCGCGACCGAGGCCCGGAAGCGGTCGACCCCGTGCGCCTTTGCCCAGTCGAAGAGGGCGTGGACGACCTCGGTCGCAACGCCCTGGCGGCGGTGGTCCGGCTGGATGCTGTACCCGACTTCGACCCGGCCATCGGGCTCCGGCGGCGAGTGGAAGCCGCACGTGCCGATGACCCGTCGCGTGCCATCCGGATCGGTCAGCACGATCGCCCGGCCGAGCCACGGCTGGGCGGCCGGATCGACGGTCAGGTCTGCGATCCGGAAACGGAGGAAGGCGTCGAGGTTGTCGCGCAGATCGGCCGGCACGACCGCGCCGATCTGGGCTTCGGCCGCGGTACGGTCACCGGCCAGCAGGAGCTCCATGAACCGCAGCGACATCGAGACGATCTCGAAGCGCGGCGTCGGGATCGGCGGGACGTCCATCGCGGCTTCAGCCGAGGGCGTCGGGCCGGTGCGCGAGGAACTCGAGGACATCGAGCTTCGAGATGACCCCGATCGGCCGGTCGCCCCGCGTCGCGATGATCGCCGACGCGCCGCCGGACAGCAGCGCGAAGGCACGGTCGAGACTCGCGTCGACGGCGATGAACGGGAGCGGCGGGTCCATCACCTCGCCGACGGTCCGCTCGACGATCGACGGGTCGCGGAACGCACGATCGAGCAGACCCTTCTCGGTGATCGATCCGACGAAGCCCTCGATCGCGTCGCCCTCGGCCTGTTCCGAGACCGGGAGCTGGCTGATCCCGAATTCCTGCAACGTCGCGATCGCCGCACCGACCGGCTGCGTCGTCCGGGCGATGACGAGCCGCGGGAGCGGACCGGCCTGGTGGCGGTGGTGGATCAGGTCCTCGACGCGGACGACGGCACCGGTCGTCGCGAGGAGGCCATTTGCGCGCATCCATTCGTCGTTGTAGATCTTCGAGAGATAGCTGCGGCCGCTGTCGGGGAGCAGGACGACGACGATCGCATCCGCGCCGCCGTCGCTCTCGGTCAGGTCGCGGACGACCTCGCGCGCGGCGACCATCGCCGTCCCGCACGAGCCGCCGGCGA
>JBDTNS010000199.1:0-4361 GCA_039933675.1 Chloroflexota bacterium | reverse complement strand
GTCTTGCCCGACGACTCCGGGCCGAAGATCTCCGTGATCCGGCCGCGCGGGATGCCTCCCACCCCGAGTGCCAGGTCGAGCGCGATCGACCCTGTCGGGATCGTGTCGAGCACCAGCTTCTCGCGCGATCCGAGTTTCATGATCGCGCCGCGACCGAACTGCTTCTCGATCGAGGCGAGCGCGGCGTCGACCGCCTTGCCTCGCTCGGTGGTATTCCGTTCGGCGGCTCGTTCTTCGGTCATCGCCATCTGTCCGTCACGCTCCTCATTCGATCCGATGGACCGCTCGCCGGAGCGGACCACGATGGCGTCCGCCGGTCGATCAGCCTTCCTCCGCGTCGCCCTCGACGACCGTTCGTTCCTTGCGCGGCTTGCGGATCACCTCGACGTTCTGGGGTGGTTCCGAGAGCGGCGACAAGCTCGGCTGCGTGGTCTTGGCCTTCGGCTTCTTCTTCTCTTTGCTTGGTCGGTCCCGAGAGCCCATGCCATCGCCTCCGCATCGTCTTGCAGACTACCGATCGATCCTTCACGCCGACTTCTCGCCGACTTCGCCACCACTTACCCGACCCGCGCGAAGGCGCAATTCAGTCATCGCAGCGGGGAACGTTCCGGCCCGGATCGCAGCTCGGATCCTGACCATGAAGTCTAGGGTGAAGGTCAGGTTGTGACAAGTCGCGAGCCGGTACGCGAGCAGCTCCCTGGCCCGGAAGAGATGGGCCAGATACGCTCGCGAGAAACCGCGGCAGGCGAGGCACGGACAGTCGTCCTGGATCGGTGCCGGGTCGTCGAGATAGCGTTGGTTGCGGATGTTGAGCCGGCCGCCCGGGATCCAGAACTGACCGTTCCGTGCGACCCGCGCCGGCAGCACCGAATCGAACAGATCTACCCCGCGATGGACGGCTTCGAGGAGGTCCGCCGGCGAACCGAGACCCATCAGGTAGCGCGGCCGCGAGTCATCGGCGAGGAGCGGGATCGTCACATCCAGTGCGGCGTCACGCTGCTCAGGCGTCTCGTCGCCGGCCAGCCCGCCGATGCAGATCCCGTCGAACGGCAGCCCGGCGATGAACGCCGTCGAGGCCGCGCGCAGGTCGGGCTCGAGACCGCCCTGGACGATCCCGAAGATCGCCTGGTCGGCTCGCGTGTGCGCGGCCAGCGAGCGCTCCGCCCAGCGGTGGGTCCGCTCGGTTGCATCGGCGACGACGGCGCGCGGCGAGCTGGGAAACACCGGCTGGTCGAAGGCGACCGCGATGTCCGAGCCGAGTGCCTCCTGGACGCCGATCGCGAGCTGCGGGGTGAACCGATGGAGCGAGCCGTCGAGGTGGCTTCGGAATGTGACCCCGTCGTCGTCCACGACCCGCAGGTCGCCGAGCGAGACGACCTGGAACCCACCCGAATCGGTCAGGACCGGGCCACTCCAGCCCATGAACGTGTGGAGGCCCCCGAGCCGCGCGATCCGTTCGTGCCCGGGTCGCAGGTAAAGGTGGTACGTGTTGGACAGGATGATCGAGGCACCGACCTCGCGGATGTCCTCGGGCGAAAGCGCCTTGACCGTCGCGTTCGTGCCGACCGGCATGAACTGCGGGGTCTCGACGACGCCATGGGTCAGCGTCAGGCGCCCGGTCCGTGCCCGCGTGGAGCCATCGGCCGGCGGCGGCGTCGTGACCTCGTAGCGAGCCGCCTGGCCGACGTAGGGGCCGTTCACGCGTCGGGCGTCTCGGACGGTGGCGGGTCGGCGACCGCGGGGAGATCCCACAGGCCGGGCATCCCGGGCTCGGTGCGGCGCGGCGGCGGGATCTCGTAACCGAGCCCCGACAGGTGGGCGCGGGCGAGGTCGGTCGCGATCCGACCCTGCGGCGTCCGGTCGAGGAAACCGAGCCGGAGCAGGAACGGTTCGTAGACGTCCTCGATCGTCTCGGTCTCCTCCGACAGGACGGCGGCGAGCGCCGCGACCCCGACCGGACCTGAGGCGAATTTCTGGACGATCGCGGCGAGGAGCTTGCGATCGGTCGAATCGAGACCCTCGTCATCGATCTCCATGGCGCGCATCGCAGCCGTCGCCGTCGCCTCGTCGACGTTGCCGTCGCCGTGGACCTGGGCGTGGTCCCGGACACGCTTGAGAAGCCGGTTGACGATACGTGGCGTCCCGCGGCCGCGGCGGGCGATCGCCCGGATCGCCGCATTGTCGATCGCGACGCCGAGGATCGCGGCCGACCGGTCGACGATTGCGGCAAGTTCGTCGTCCGTGTAGAAATCGAGCCGGTAGGTCGCCCCGAAGCGGTCGCGCAACGGACCGCTGATGCGGCCCGCCCGGGTCGTCGCCCCAACGATCGTGAACGGCTTGAGGCTGAGCCGCAGCGACCGCGCCGACGGTCCCTTGCCGATCATCACATCAAGGGCGTAATCCTCCATTGCCGGGTAGAGGATCTCCTCGACCGCGCGGTTGAGGCGGTGGATTTCGTCGATGAACAGGACGTCGCGCTCCTCGAGCGAGGTCAGGATCGCGGCCAGGTCGCCGGCCCGCTCGATCGCCGGGCCCGAGGCGTACTTCACGTTCACGTCCAGCTCGCGCGCGATGATCGTGGCGAGCGTCGTCTTGCCGAGGCCCGGTGGTCCGTAGAGGAGGACGTGATCCGCCGCCTCTCCCCTCCCCCGGGCCGCCTGGAGAAGCACCGAGAGGTTGGCCTTGACCTCGCGCTGGCCGATGTATTCATCGAGCGTTCGCGGGCGCAGGGTGCCTTCGATGACGAGGTCGCCGTCGTCCTCGAGGTCCGCCGAAAGGATGCGAGATAGGTCGTCGGCCATCGGGCGTGAGTCTAGCATGGACGACCCTGTTTCGCACAGATGTTCGATACGACAAAAGCCCGACTGTACCACTAGGGCTTTTGCCGGTACGATGCCGCCATGCGCCTGTCTCGCCGTTCCGAATACGGACTCCGCGCCCTCGTCGATCTGGTGCAGCACGCTGGGGCAGAACCGATCGCGCTCGCCCTCCTCGCCGAGCGCAACCGGCTCCCGGCCAAGTTCCTCGAGCAGATCATGGCGACGCTCAAGCATGCCGGGATCGTCCGCACGACGCTGGGCGCGAAGGGTGGCTATGCCCTGTCCGCCGATCCGACGGCGGTCACCGTCGGCCGCGTCATCCGGCTGCTCGACGGCGCGCTCGCCCCGCTTGGCTGCGTCTCGCTGCGCTATTACGAGCCATGCTCGTGCGTCGACGAGGCGGCCTGTCCGCTGCGCGACGTGATGCTCGACGTGCGCGACGCGATGCTCGAGATCCTCGACAACGAAACGCTGGCCCAGCTGGCGGCGCGCAGGGGGCGGGCCAAGATCGATCCGCGCGGCCTTCATGTCGAAGCGCTGGCCGGCCGGCAGCCATAGGCATCCACCGGACGGGGGGGGGTCGCTCCGTAACGGCAGGCGCACCGCGGCGTCGTGCGTTCATGAACCGGGAGTGGCCATCAACAATAGCGCGGGAGCATAGAGGCCGGATGGGATCTCTCAAACGGTTGCCGCGCAATGGGCTTGCCTGGTTCGTCGGCATCGGCCGGGGAATCTGGCTCTTCCCACTCGACATGATGTTCCGGACAGTCGGCCTGCGTTACGGCTGGCTCAAGGCGCTATTCACCGCGACCCCGGCGCCACTCATCCGTGGGGTCGGCCGGTTGCGGGCGGAACGTGCGGCCTGGCAAGCCACCCGCCGGGTGCCGGCCTATGGCCAGTTCCTCCACGAATCTGGCGTCGCCGTTGCGGGACTCTTCCCGCTGGGGATCCTCGGCCACCTGCCGGAGACCGACAAACAGAACTACGTCGATCGCTACGGGCTCATCGACCGCTGCGTCGGCGGTACCGTCCCCTACCCCGGTACGACGATCGACGAGTCGAGCGGGTCCACCGGCACGCCGTACAACTGGATCCGCGGTCGCAGGGAGCGTGAGGTCGCCCATCGCAATATCGGCTTCTTTGCGCGCTACGCGTTCGGAAACGCACCACTCGTGACCATCAACGCCTTCTCGATGGGTGCCTGGGCGGCCGGCTTCAACATGAGCCTCGGGATGATGCGCCACGGGATCGTCAAGTCGATCGGTCCCGATATCGACAAGATCATCTCCACGCTGGCGTATCTCGGACCGACGTACCGCTACCTGATCTCGGGTTATCCGCCCTTCCTCAAGCACCTCATCGACGAGGGTGAGCGCCGCGACTTCCCGTGGGCCGATTACGAACTCCACGGCTTGGTCGGCGGCGAAGGCATGACCGAGGACCTTCGCGACATCTTGCTGGAGCGCTTCGTGTCCGTCTATTCCGGTTACGGCGCGACCGACATCGAGATCGGGATGGCCGGCGAATCGCCGGTGAGCATCG
>JBDTNS010000198.1:0-4417 GCA_039933675.1 Chloroflexota bacterium | reverse complement strand
GCGCTCGCCGATTCGCTCGAGTACGCGATCTGGAAGTCCGGCTCCGAGCTGCGACGACGCGACGAGCGCCATTTCACGACGGCCCCGGTGCGCGATGCGCCGACCACGCCGGCAAACCAGGGCGCGACGGCGACCCCACGGAGGTGATCCCATGACCGAGCCACAGGAGGAAAGCCTGCAGCTGTCCCGCTGGACCGCGTCGTCGGGCAGCAACGTGCGCAGCCGCGGGGCGGTCGTTATCACGTCAGGCGACCACGAGTGGCGCGCCTCCGCCGACGGCAACGGGGCGATCGATGCGCTCTATCGCGCCGTCGACCAGGCGCTCAGCGGCGTCCTGTCGGGACATCCGCGGCTGCTCGCCTACGACATCCACGCGCTCGGGGAGGGGACCGACACGATCGGCTCGGTCGTGGTTCGCGTCGCACCCCCGGAGATTGACGGCGTCCGAGGCAGCGGCGAATACCGTGGCGAGGCGCGCGGCGCGAACATCATCGCGGCGTCGATCGAGGCATACGTCAGCGCGCTCAACGCCCTGCTCGCCGAGTCGCACTGGTCGGGCGCCACCGAGGCAGCCGGGAACCGCAAGGGCGCGGCGATCTCTCCTGGGAAGGCCCGCGAGCAGCGCGCCGACATCGATGAGGCCGAAGCACCGCACGACACGACGGCCTGGTTCGAGCGATAACCGTGCTCCTCGGGCCGGCCGCGGCCGGGCGCGGATTCCGTTGCACGCCACGCAAACGTTGCACCCGGAGCACGTAACCCACCGACCGGCGACCTCCGGCTCCGAATCAAGGGCAGTTCTTGCACCCCGAGCAAGGAATGACCTCCGGACCGGTTGGATCCGGCCTCGACGGGCGTCATTTTGCGGCCAGCGCACATCGCCGACGATCCATGCGGTCCGCTTCCTCCGCACGTGCTGTGCGTGCAAACCTTGCTCGGGGTGCAACAAATGACGGACCTGCCAGGGACGACCGTGGCGCTCCCACGATCCCGGCCGTCACCGCCTCCGATCGATCGGCACGGCTAGACTCGGGCGTGATGGCCACAGATCGAACAATCGCCTATGCCGGGGAACCAGGAGCGTTTGCCGAGGACGCCGTCCTGACAGCGTTCGGGGACGTGGCCCGCGTCTCATTGGGCAGCTTCCGTGAGGTCTTCGAGGTCGTCTCAGCGCGTGATGCCGCTGCAGGCATCGTCCCGATCGAGAACGTCATCAACGGCACCGTTCGCGAGAACTACGACCTGCTGTTGGAACACGACCTGCGGATCGTGGGCGAGGTCGTCGTGCCTGTTGTGCTCTGCCTGGCGGCGCTGCCCGGGCAGCGCGTCGAGAATATCGAGCGCGTCTATTCCCACATCCAGGCGCTCGGTCAGGCCGAGGCCTTCCTTCGTACGCGGCCGTGGCAGCTCCTGTCGACCTACAACACCGCCGGCGCGGGCAAGGCGATCGCCGATCGGGGAGAACGTGGCGCGGCGGCCGTTCTCTCACCGCGCGCAGCCGAGCTCTTCGGGCTGGAGATCCTGGCCGATGAGATCGGCGACCTGCCGGGGAATCGGACGCGCTTCGTCGTGCTCGCCACGCCCGGCGCCGTCCCGACGACAATGACCACGGAACCCGAGGCAGACCGCCGGACGACCCTCGTCATCGCGGTCCGCAATGAGCCGGGGACACTCCTCCAAGTGCTCCGCGTCTTCGCCGGACACCACCTGAACATGAGCAAGATCGAATCGCGGCCCAGTCGCGAGCGGGCCTGGGAGTACGTCTTCTGGATCGACCTCGACGCGGACGACGCCGCCCCGGCGACCCAGGCCGCACTCAACGCGCTCGTCCCGGTGACCACGACGGTCCGGGTACTGGGCAGCTACCCGAAGGCGCGGGAGGCTTGACGGAGGGGGCCGCGCCCGAGGCAGACGGCCTGGCCGGGCCCCGCGAGGTCGCGCTCGCGACCGCGACCCTCATCGACGCCACGCCCGCGGTGGCGGCCGCCGACGCCGAGGCCGCCCGCCAGACCGAGACCGCGCGACGCCGATGGCTCGAGCCGGTCTGGCGCGCCGACACGCTGGCCTGGATCGAGGACCAGCTCGGCCACAACGGCCTCCGGATCACGGGCCAGATCGAACAGCCGCGCATCCGGCCCTGGGCGACCGGGATGGTCGTGCCGACGAACGCCGGGACCATGTGGTTCAAGGCCTGCGGGCCCGGCAACGCATACGAACCCCGCCTGGTCGCCGCCCTCGTCCGATGGGGGACACCCCGGATCCTGGCGCCCCTCGCCGTCGATGCCGATCGCGGCTGGATGCTCTCCCCGGATGGCGGGCCCCACCTGCGCGATATGCTCGACGGAGGCGCAGGCATCGCGCATTGGGAGCGGATCCTCCCCGAATGGGCCGAGATGCAGCGCCGGCTCGCGCCGCGCGCCGAGGAGCTCATCGAGCTGGGCGTCCCGGATCTCCGACCCGCCGCGCTGCCGGCGCAGTTCGCGGCTCTGATCGAGGACCCCGACGCCGAGTTGTCAGAACCCGATCAGGCCCGTCTCCGTGCGTTCGTCCCGACCTACACGGACTGGTGCGCTGAGCTGGCCGCGTCCGCGATCGCGCCGACTCTCCAGCACGACGATCTTCATGACGGCAACGTCTTCGTCGGACCCACCGGCGACACGATCTTCGACTGGGGCGATTCCAGCGTCGCCCATCCGTTCGGCACCCTTCTCGTCACGTTCCGGAGCATCGCGAACCGCGGACTCGGTGCGCCCGATGAGGAACGCCGCGTCCTGACAAGACTGCGTGACGCCTATCTCGAGCCGTGGACCGTCGACCACGCACGCGCCGACCTCGCGGCGACGGTCTCCACGGCGATGCGCGTCGCGATCGTGGGTCGGGCGCTGTCGTGGCAACGCGGGCTTCTTGGCGTCCCGCCGCACGACCGCGGCGAGTGGGCCGGGAACATCGGCGGCTGGCTTCTCGACCTCTTCGAGCCGGCGCCGTCGTAGATCCGCCGTCTAGATCGCGCTCGTGCAGGCCTTGCATCGGGTGGCGTCTGCGGCGTTCGCCTCTTTGCAGAACGGGCAGGTCTTGACCTCGGGGCCCGGGTCCTCCTTGATGAAGACCTTGGCGATCCAGAACACCACGAGCGCGATGATCACGAACGTGATGACCGAGTTCACGAACGTGCCCCAGTGGATGGCGACCTCAGTTGTCGGATCGCCGCCGGTCGCCGCCTTGAGGACGATCTTGAGGCTCGAGAAATCGACGCCCCCGAGCGCCGCGCCGATCGGCGGCATGATGATGTCGTTGACGAGCGACGTCACGACCGACCCGAGCGCGACGCCGATGATGACGCCGATGGCCAGCGCCAGGGCGTTGGTCTTGAGCAGGAATCCCTTGAATTCGCTGAGCACGCGTGCTCAGTGTTCGACGATCTTGGCCAGGGTCTTCGATGCGGCGATCCAGCCGGCGACCTCGGTCTCGCTCGGCACACGCCGGACCAGCCCGGGTCGAGCGGCGACCACTTCCTGGAACGTGATAGCGAGGTTGGCCGCGTTGCGCCCGGCGAGCTCCGACGGGGAGTCCACGCCGGCCGCCTCGAGCAGGTCGGAATATTCGGAGCCGACGCCCTTGATGCGCATCAGATCGACGTGGTTCACCCATTCGAGGATGAGCTTGCCGCTGATGCCCGTGGTGTCCTCGAGGGACTTGCGCCCGGCCGGCTTTGCGCCCGACTTGAGCAGGTCGTCCGTGGTCGACACCCCGGCGGCGATGAGCTTCGCAGCGTGGGCTGCGCCGACTCCCTCGATCTCGTCGATCTTCATGTGCGGGAACCTCCTTGTACAGCGGTGACGCCAGCTGGGCGGAGGCCGATGATACGCTTCGACCGCCCGCCGAATAGCCACTCTGAGCCCGGAGGACCGATGGACAAGGCGTTCCACGACGAGATGACGGCCGGCTATGCATTGACCGAGCCGGGCGTCGTGATCGGCAGCCCGATGCTCGACGGTGAGTTGGCCAACGATGCACGGGTCCAGGTGGCGCTCAGCATGCTCAACCGGCACGGCCTGATCGCCGGCGCGACGGGGACGGGCAAGACCAAGACCCTCCAACTCCTGGCGGGCCAACTGTCAAAGGCCGGTGTGCCCGTCTTCGTGGCCGATATCAAGGGCGACCTGACGGGCCTCGCGGCACCGGGCGACACCACGAACGCCAGGGTGGTCGAGCGCTTGACGTCACTCGGCTGGACCTTCCAGCCGTCGGGCCACCCGGTCGAGTACCTCTCGCTGTCGGGGAAGCTGGGCGCGCAGGTCCGCGCGACCGTCCATTCCTTCGGGCCGCTCCTCCTCGGCAAGGTGCTCGACCTCAACGAGACGCAGACCTCGATCCTCGCGCTGGTGTTCAAGTACTGCGACGACAACGACCTGCCGTT
>JBDTNS010000197.1:0-4423 GCA_039933675.1 Chloroflexota bacterium | reverse complement strand
GCCAGCTCCATCAGCTTGGCGATCATCGTGTTGAAGTGGAACGCCTCGTAGTCGGCGGTGACGTCGCGCAGCGTCTTGTGCGCCGCGGATCGCAGGGCTGCCCGGGCATCTGCCTCCGACTCGCCGGCTGGCAGCGTGCCCGCGTTCGGGTCGCCGGCCTCTCGTCCATGCGGGTCGAGCGCTAGCGTCCAAACGCGGTTCAGGAAGCGATGGACGCCCCCGATCCCGGTCGGGCTCCACGGACCGCCCTGGTCCCACGGTCCCATGAACATGAGGAACAGGCGAACGGTGTCCGCGCCATAGCGCTCGACCAGCTCGTCCGGGTCCTGGACGTTTCCCCGCGACTTCGACATCCGCTCGCCGTCCGCGCCCAGGATCTGCCCCTGGTTGAACAGCCGCTTGAACGGTTCGCGGTCGCGGACCAGCCCGCTGTCGGCCATCGCCTTGGTGAAGAAGCGGGCGTACAGCAGGTGCATCACGGCGTGCTCGGCGCCGCCCGTGTACTGGTCGACGGGCGTCCACTTGTCGGTAATCTCGCGATCGATCGGGCCCCCCGGCTCGTCGGGCGACAAATAGCGGAACCAGTACCACGACGAATCCATGAATGTGTCCATCGTGTCGGTCTCGCGCCGGGCCGGGCCGCCGCAGCGCGGGCAGTCGACGCGCAGGAACGTTTCGTCGTGGTTGAGCGGGTTGTCCCCACTCCCGGCGTAATCGACCGTTTCGGGCAGCCGCACCGGCAGCTGGTCGTCCGGGACCGGCACGACACCGTCCGTCGGGCAATAGATGACCGGGATCGGGGTCCCCCAGTAGCGCTGCCGGCTGATCAGCCAGTCGCGCAGCCGGTAGGTAACCTTCGGATCCGCTCGCCCGGTCTCGGCCAACCAGGCCACGATCGCCTTGCCGCCCTCGTCGGCGGGCAGCCCGGAGTACGGCCCGCTGTTGACGAGCACCTCGCCGGCGGCATGCGCGATGTAGGCCGCCCCCATCGGCGCGTCCGCTCCTTCACCCGGCGCCGCCACGACGCGGCGGATCTCCAGCCCGAAGGCCTCAGCGAACTCGAAGTCGCGCTCGTCGTGGGCCGGGACGGCCATGATCGCGCCGGTGCCGTAGGTGGCCAGGACGTAGTCCGCGACGAAGATCGGGATGCGTTCGCCGCTGACCGGGTTGATGGTGTCGGCACCGATGGCAACGCCGGTCTTGGCGCGATCAGTCGACAGCCGATCGATCTCGGTCCGTCGCCGCGCCTGGCCGACGTACGCCTCGACCTCGGCCAGGCGGTCCGGATGGGTCAGCTTCGGGACCAGCGGGTGCTCCGGCGCGAGCACCATGAACGTCGCCCCGAACAGGGTGTCCGGACGGGTCGTGAAGACGCGCAGGCGGTCGCCGCCCGGCTGGTAATCATCTGGCGCGACCTCGAAGTCGATCTCGGCCCCTTCGGAGCGGCCGATCCAGTTGGTCTGCTGGTTCTTGATCGGGTCGGGCCAGTCGAGCCCGGTGAAGTCGAGCAGCTCGTCGGCGTACCTGGTCGTCCGCAGGAACCACTGCTCGAGGTCGCGCTTCTCGACCAGCGCACCGCAGCGCCAGCAGTGACGATCGGTCCCCTCGACCTGCTCGCGCGCCAGGGTGCCGTCGTTGGGACACCAATCGACGGAGGACCTGGCGCGGTAGGCGAGTCCTGCCTCCAGGAAGCGCAGGAACAGCCACTGGTTCCAGCCGTAGTACGACGGGTCCGCGGTGACCACTTCGTTCTTCCACGCGAACGTGGCGCCCATCGAGCGGAACTGACGGCGCATGTTCTCGATGTTCTGCATCGTCCAGGTGAACGGGTGGCCGCCGTTCTTGATCGCCGCGTTCTCGGCCGGCAACCCGAACGCATCGAAGCCGATCGGGAAGAACACGTTGTAGCCGTGCATCCGACGGAAGCGTGCCAGCGCGTCGCTCGGCGTGACGATGTACCAGTGGCCGATGTGCAGGTCTCCCGACGGGTAGGGATACATCGTCAACAGGTAGTACTTGGGTCGCGAGTCGTCCGTAAGATCCGTGTCGTGCAGGCCGGCCTCCGCCCAGCGCGCCTGCCAGCCGGGCTCAATGGCGCCGGCGTCGTAGCGCTCGATGCGGTGGCGGGCTTCGGTCGTGTCGGTCACAGTGGTCCTCGGAGACGACGCACCCCCCGCCGGGCCGGGCGAGGGGTGGGACGTCGGCGGTCTCGGTTCATGGTGGAGCTACGGGGACTCGAACCCCGGACCCCCTGCATGCCATGCAGGTGCTCTTCCAGCTGAGCTATAGCCCCACGGAACGCGGAGTTTACCAGAGGTCCGTGGCGCGACCCGAAGGATAGACGTATGGGCGAGCCGTTTCGGGCTGGTGGTATGTCACCATCGCCGAGTGACCACGTTCGACCTCCTGCTCCGGGGCGGGACCGTCATCGACGGCAGTAGCGGCCCCGGGGTCCGCGCCGAGCTCGGGTTCGACGCGCTGGTCGCGGATGTCGTCGTCAACGGGCGTCCGGCGATCCTCGCCGGGGTCGAGACGGGCGACCGGCCGGCACGCCTTCTTCGGCGGCCGTGACGGCAACGGAGACCTCGGCCGTCGCCCAGCTACCGGGCGGCTCGCTCTCGTACACGCTCCGGCGCTCGCCCCGGTCACGTGGCCTGCGCGTCGTCATTCATCCGGACCGCGGGGTGGTCGTCACGATCCCGGCGGCGGGCCGACGCGGCTGGGCTTCCCCGGAGCAGCGCGTCGAGACGTTCCTCCGCGAGCGGGAGCCGTGGCTCCGCCGCCATCTCGAGCGGCAGGCACTCGACCGGGCTGAGCTCGCGTCGCGCGGCGGGCTGCGCGATGGCGCGACGATCCGGTTCCGCGGCGACCTTCACCGCCTTCGACTAGTCCCGGCCCGGGTGGGGCTCCGGCGCTCGACGGTCGAGCGGATCGGCGGCCTCGACGAGGACGAGCTGATCGTCCATGTCGCCCCGGTCGACGGGCGATCGACCGGCGCCGTCCTCGAGGCGTGGCTCAAGCCGCGTGCCCGCGTCGCGATCGACCGCGAAGTCGCACGTCACGCGGCCGCGCTCGGGGTGGCACCCGCCGCGATCAGCGTTCGCGACCAGCGGACGCGGTGGGGGAGCGCCTCACGACAGGGACGGCTGGCGTTCTCCTGGCGGCTCATCCTCGCTCCGCCCGAGGCGCTCGAGACGGTCGTCGTCCACGAGCTGGCGCACCTCCGGGTCTTCGGGCACGGCCCGAGGTTCTGGGCGGTCGTCGCCTCACGATGCCCGGACCACAGCACCTGGCGTCGCTGGCTGCACGACCATTCGGCCGAGCTGCACGGCGCGTTGAACGACGAAACCGCGGACTCGTAACCGCATCACGACACACCGCCCCGGGGGCCGGCTTGCCGTTTCCGCACAGGACCTCCGGCTGATGGTTCTCGTCCATGTGCGCACGCATGCTGCCGCTGATGCAACGCGCGCGCTCGAAGTGGAACACCCTGCTGCTGGCGACCGCCCTGATCGGGGCGACGTTCGTCGTGCCGTCCAGTGTCGGCGCGGCACAAGCGGCCGACACGATCCTCGCGAACGCACCGGCCACAGGCCCGACCGTCGACCTGCTGATCGGCGCTCGGCCGGGGCGTGGCGCCGGCGTCGCGGCCCTGATCGCCCGCTTTGGAACGCGCGACCGGGGCAGCGTCCGCGGCCTGTCGGTCCGGCGCTTGCGGGTTCCCGCCTCGACGGCGGCAACGCTCGAGCGAACCCTCGAAGGGGATCCATCGGTCAGCTACGTCGAGCTCGACAGGGCAGTCCACGCAACGCTCGCGCCCGACGATCCGTATTACGTCCAGGGCGGCGACTGGGGCCTGCCGCTCATCGGCGCGCCGGCCGCCTGGGACACCTCGACCGGTGCCGCCGGGCCGATCGTCGCGGTCGTCGACACGGGCGTCGACGCGACGCATCCCGACCTCGGCGGTCGCATTCTCGCCGGCACGAACCTCGCCAGCACGGACACTGACCCGACCGACGACAACGGCCACGGCACGCACGTCGCGGGGATTATCGCGGCGACGGGAAACAACGGTCTCGGCGGCGCCGGCGTGTGCTGGGGCTGTCAGATCCTGCCGGTCAAGGTCCTTGACGCCGCGGGGTCCGGCTACACCTCAGACGTCGCCTCGGGGATCACCTGGGCCGCCGATCATGGCGCCCGGATCATCAACCTGTCGCTTGGCTCAGCCTCGGCATCGTCCACCCTCGCGTCCGCGGTCACGTACGCGCAGGACCGCGGCATCGTGGTGGTCGCCGCGGCCGGCAACGACGGCTCGACGACCCGGTTCTACCCGGCCGCCTACCCGGGTGTCGTCGCGGTCGGCGCTTCGACGACGAGCGGCACGATGATCTCGTTCTCGAACCGAGGCACGGACTGGGTCGAT
>JBDTNS010000196.1:0-4459 GCA_039933675.1 Chloroflexota bacterium | reverse complement strand
CGACCGACGCGAATTTCGAGGAGCTCGTCCTCAAGTCGGAGCGCCCGGTCGTGGTGGACTTCTGGGCCGCCTGGTGTGGGCCCTGCAAGATGGTGGCTCCCGAGATGGAGAAGCTCGCCGAGAAGTACGCAGGGGCGGTCGACGTCGTCAAGGTGGATGTCGACGCCAATCCGGGACTGTCGCAGGCGTTCAACATCCTGAGCATCCCGGTCATCGCATTCTTCCGGCCCGGACAGCAGCCGCAGGGCGTCGTCGGCTTCCGGCCGCTCGAGCAGCTCGAGCAGTCCTTCAATCTCGCCGAGTTCGCGCTCGCCCCCGCCGACTGACGTTCGGCCGCTCGCACAACACGACCCCGGTCACCCACCGGGGTCGTTTCGATTCGAGCCCTGACTCAGCGCGGCGGCACGCCCGCCACGCGACGGTAGGCGGATGCGAGCCAGGCGGACGCCCGGTCGGCACCATGATCGTCGAGGGCAGCCGGTGCGAAGCGGACCCAGCCCGGGCCACGTCCCGAGGGCGCGACATCTGGAGTCCGCGTCGCGGCAGCCGCCACTGCTGGGTCGAGCTCGAAATCGGCCGCACGACCATCGCCGCTGAGCACGGCAAACCGGCGCCCGGCATGCGACCACGTCAATTCCCCGCCAGCCCCCGTCGTCACGTCGATCCCCTCGAGATCGCCAGCCGAATCATCGAGCAACTCCCGAAGGGTCACCCGACCGCTGCCGCGAGGATCGCGGCAAGTTCCGCCTGGTGCCCCTCGTAGTGACCCGTGGTTTCGTCACGGAAGAACTCGACGTTGTCGGCGTGCTTGAGCCATCGCGTCTCGGGCACGACGGTGAGGTAGCCCCGCAGCTGACCGGGCAACGTCCGGAATCGCTCGCGCAGATCGTCCATCGGAACCGCCGCCCAGGTGGCATCGATCTCCGCGTTCACTGCGTCGCCGCCGCGGGCCGCCCAATCGGCATCGGCACGCGCCTTGGCGGGACTCGTCTCGTTCACGGCAAGCTCGGTCGCGACGGACAGCGCCATGGCCTGCCACGCCAGCAGGTGGCCCATCAGTTGCCGGCCCGACCAGCCGTGCGCGTCGGCGACCGGGACGGCGAGCTGCTCGTCGGTCAGGCCGGCGAGCGCCTCGAATGGCGCCCAGGCCTCGCGCTCTTCCTCGAGGAATTCGAGTGAGTCGAGATACATGCCGCCATGGTAGCCGCCGCGCTCAGACGGCGACCGGCTCCCGGTACTCTCCGAAGACCTCGCGCAAGACCCGGCATTGCTCCCCGAGGGTGGCATACGCTTCGGCGCAGCGCATGAAATGGGGCATCAGGTTCGTCGCGCTCGACTCCGGGCGGGTGGCAGCCTCGCGAAGCCCATGCAGGGCCGACTCGACGGCCGAAGCGTCGCGGTCGCGTCGTGTCCGGCTTAGTCGCTCCAGCTGGCGTTCCAGCGAGCCACGCGGGACCTCGAGGACCGGGATCGCGGTCCGCGCGGACTCGTCCACGTAAGCGTTGATCCCGACGACGTGCCGTTCGCCAGCATCGAACTCGCGCTGATATCGGTACGCGGCGTCGGCGATCTCGCGCTGCGGGTAGCCCTCCCGGATCGCGGCGACCATCCCGCCGCGCCGGTCAATCTCGTCGAGGTAGCGAAGCACGGCTGCCTCGGTCTCGTCGGTGAGCGCCTCGACGAACCACGAGCCACCGAGCGGGTCCACGGTCGAATCGACGCCGGTCTCCTCGGCGATGATCTGTTGCTGGCGGAGGGCCAGCAGTGCGGCCTCCGCCGTGGGCACCGCGAGCGCCTCGTCGTACGAGTTGGTGTGCAGCGACTGGGTTCCGCCGAGGACGGCTGCGAGGGCCTGGAGCGCCACTCGGGTGAGGTTGTTGAGCGGCTGCTCGGGCACCAGCGAGACGCCGGCCGTCTGCGTGTGGAAACGCATCCACGTCGAGCGCTCGTTCTCGGCGCCATAGCGTTCGGACATCAGGCGATGCCAGATCCGCCGGGAGGCACGGAACTTGGCGATCTCCTCGAAGAAGTCGCTGTGGCTGTTGAAGAAGAACGAGAGGCGCGGCGCGAAGTCGTCGATGCGGAGGCCACGGGCGATCGCGGCCTCGACATAGGCCATCCCGTCGGCGATCGTGAAGGCGAGCTCCTGGATGGCCGTCGAGCCGGCTTCGCGGATGTGATACCCGGAGATCGAGACCGTGTTCCAGCGCGGGAGCTCACGGGTACCGAACTCGATCGTGTCGGTCACCAGGCGCATGGACGGCGCGGGCGGGAAGAGGTACTCCTTCTGGGCCACGAACTCCTTGAGGATGTCGTTCTGGGTCGTGCCCTCGAGCTGGGCGCGTGGGACGCCGGCCTTCTCGGCGGCAACGATGTACATCGCCCAGATCGGGGCGGCGGGCGAGTTGATCGTCATCGACGTCGAGATCCGCTCCAGCGGCAGGCCGGACAGCAGGACCTCCATGTCGGCCAGGCTCGAGACGGCCACGCCACAGGTCCCGAACTCGCCTTCGGCCTCGGGGTCGTCGGTGTCATAGCCGTAGAGGGTCGGCATGTCGTAGGCGATCGATAGCCCGGTCTGACCGGCCGCCAGCAATTGGCGGAACCTCGCATTCGTGTCCTCGGCGGCCCCGAATCCCGCGAACATGCGCATGGTCCAAAGGCGGCCCCGGTACCCGGTCGGGTGGATTCCCCGGGTGAACGGTGGCTCACCGGGAAATCCGATGTCGCGGAGCGGATCCGCCGTCGCCGACCACGGACCGTAGAGGCGGTCGATGGTCGTGTCGCCAATCGTCGAGAAGCGCTCGCGACGCTCCGGCGTCCCGCGGAGCGCGGGCTCGAGTCGCTCGGCCTGCCAGGCGCGTCTACGAGCGGCCCACTCAGCCGATCGGTCGGTCATGGCGGCGACTCTAGCACGGGCTCCGGCGTGCTCCCGATCGACGTCAGTTCGAACCGAACGCGCTCACTGCGTCGGCAATCCGGGCATCGGGCAGGTCGTTGGTGATGACGACGTTCACGACGTCGCCAACCGACGCCGGCCAGACCTCCACCGTCTGGAGGCGCACGCCGGTCTGGGTATCGAGGCGGAACCCTCGTCGCCCGGCGAGCATCGGCTTGGACTGCGCGAGCACCTGGGTCCGGTCGGCAGCCTGCGCCCCCGCAAGATAGAACCCGGCCATCTGCTCGGCCGTCAGGCCGGGCGCGGTGAAGACCGCGAGCGCCGCTGCGCGCTCCGCCCCGAAGGCCCACGTCCCGCCGGCAAAGCGGAGCTCGGTAACGCCGGAGGTCGCGAGACTGCCCAGCGCCGCCGCGGTGCAGTGGCGGCCGGAGTCGAGATGCTCCGGTTTCGCCCCGATGAGCATTTTCGGCACCTGGGCTTCGAGCGCCGGGTAGGCGCCCGGCGCTGACCCGTCCGACGTGCACGGACCGGTCGGATCGAACGAGGTGGTCGCGGAACCGGAACAGGCGGCGACGCCCAGCGCGATCGCGAGCACGGCGGCGCGGGCGCGGGTGAAGCGGGGCACCCGATCAGGGTAGCCGGAGCCCCTGGCTGCCGCTCGAGTGGTGGCCGGTGCACGGCGGCAACTCCGGTACAGGGGTCCCGGTTCGGTGCATTGGTGCGCCCGACCATCGACCCCGTCCCAACCCGGACGAGGGTGCCATTGCCATGCCGGGAAGTCGGCGCGTACTGTTCCTCTCACGCCGACCCGCAATCAAGCCGGGAGACACCTGGGGTGTCGGTCACGGAACCAGTGACGGACGGTCGATATCGAGGCTGACTCGAGTCGATGGATCCTGGATCTGGATCACGAGCCGAGTAACTGGACATCGGCCATCAGGCCTGGTGGATTGTCGGGCGGCAGCACTTATCTCGATTGCATCAGCGACACGATCGCCCTCCGGTATCGGGGGGCGATTTCGCGTTTCCGGACCCGTGGCCAGCGGGTCAGGCCCAGGCGCCCGGCGGCCGGCGCCTGCGCGTCAGGCCGAGCGCCCGCGATGCTCACCGTTTGGATGCGCGCGCCGGCCCACGCCGCGCCGATCGAGGTCGGCCTGGATGACCCGGGCCGCCGAGACCAGGTCGGGGTCGTGACTGACCGTGCTGGCCAGCCAGTCGATGTACGACGGCTCGAACGCCGCGATCTGGCCGAGCGTATGGCCGTGGAACTTGCCGAATTCGATGACCATCGCCTGCGCGTCGGGGAACGCGGGGGCCGGCGGTCGGCGGAAGTGGCGGAGCCGGTCGCGCACGAGCGGCCCCGTGGGCGTCGATGCCCGCGGCGGCTCGCGGCGAACAGGATCGTTGCGCAGGGGCGGCTGGCCGGGCAGAGTCGTTCGCCGCGCAGCGTTACCGGTCGCCTGGTTGCGCGCCCGATAGGTATGGCTCATGTCCACCCTGCCGGTGACCGGCCGGGTTGGCCGCGGATGGCGCCCCGCGCGCTGTCGACGAATTCTTGGC
>JBDTNS010000195.1:0-4461 GCA_039933675.1 Chloroflexota bacterium | reverse complement strand
CGAGGGTGCCGCGACCTCGCAGTTCGAGCAGCACATCCGGGCGATCTGCGGGCTCGGGCTCGGATCGCCCGGAGCGCTCACGCCGACCGCCATGGTCAACCTGCTTGGCACGGGCCATCGACGCGAGGCGCGGCTGCTGGGCGCGGACCGGGCGCTGGCCGACCCGGCCCTCCACCTCCACGTCTACGACAAGCGCCGCGTCTTCGAACGCCGCAAGATGGGGCACCTGACCGCGCTCGGGGCCGACGTCGACGAGGCGCTGGACAAGGCCCGGACCGGGCTGGCGGCCCTCCGCTGGGCCGACGACACGACCGGCAACACGACGAAGGAGGACGATCGATGAGCGACACCGCGACCGCGCCCGTCGTCGGGATCGTGGGTGGCAGCCGCTCTGACTTCCCGACACTCGAGGCCGCGGTCGCGGTCCTCGATGAACTCGGGGTGCCCTCGGAGCTCAAGGTCGTCTCGGCGCATCGCACGCCGGACCGCCTCTTCCGCTACGCCGAGGAGGCGGCCGGTCGAGGGATCAGGGTTGTGATCGCCGGGGCGGGCGGTGCCGCCCATCTGCCCGGGATGATGGCGTCCAAGACGGCGCTCCCGGTCATCGGCGTCCCGATCCCGACCGCGCATCTCGGCGGTCTCGACTCGCTGCTCTCGATCGTCCAGATGCCGCGCGGCATCCCGGTCGCCACGGTCGGTGTCGGAAACGCGACGAATGCGGGTCTGCTGGCGGCCGCGATCCTGGCCATCTCGGACCCGGCTCTCGCCGAACGCCTCACCGCGTGGCGCACCCGCCAGACCCAGGCCATCCTCGACGATCCGTCGAACGGGTAAGGCTGGCGCTCCGCGTCAAGCGCTGCCGTCGCCCGCCGACCGTCCACCGATCTGGCGCGAGACGCGCAGTCCGGCGATCGACGGGATCAGCCGCTCGGCCGCCCTCGAGACGGCGACCGAATACGCATCGAGCGCCGCGTCGTCGTCCGCGTCGTCATCGAACGCCGCGAGCAGATCGTCCGACCGAGGCGCCACGGCGACCATCGCGGTCAGGCCTCCCCGGTCGCGGTCGTCCCGCCGCCGACGCGGACCGTCCGCTCGTCGCTGCCCCGGACGACCTTGACGTCGAACGGGAGCTCGAGCGACGCGAGCGCCTCATGGAGGTCATCCGCGCCGGCGATCGGCTTGCCGCCGGCCTCGACGATGAGATCGCCGGACTGGATCCCGGCGGCCGCGGCCAGGCTGTCGTCCTCGACGCCGCGGACGAGGATCCCGTCACGCTCCTCGAGCCCGACCGACCGGCGCATCCGGCGCGCGACATGCGAGGGAGCCACCGCGACCCCGAGCCGCGGACGGGCCGGCGATTCGCCGCGTCCGAGCGAGTCGACGCGCTCGCGAAGGGCGGCGTCGGCCGGCAGGGCCAGGTAGAAGCCCTCGCCGATTCGGTTCGTGTTGATCCCGACCAGGTGGCCGGCGGCGTCGAGGAGCGCTCCACCGGAGGACCCGGCCGCGAGCGGTGCGGTGTGCTCGA
The DNA here is from genome assembly GCA_039933675.1 of Chloroflexota bacterium. Classification (GTDB taxonomy): domain Bacteria; phylum Chloroflexota; class Limnocylindria; order Limnocylindrales; family CSP1-4; genus SPCO01. Next base: position 2,936 of record JBDTNS010000195.1, on the reverse strand, counting down.
CGCTGCCGTCGATCTTGCGGCCGCCGGGGCCCCGGAAGGCTCGGGCGACGGCGGACACAAGGCCGAACGTGACCCGCGTCCCGCCGCCGTGGCTCGCACCGGCACCGAAGACAGCGGTGCCGACCGTCAGCGCATCGCCGGCGCCCCACTCGATCGGGCGCGCGTCGGCGGTATCGACGTCAATGACCGCAAGGTCGCCGTCGCCATCCCAGCCGGCGACCGTGCCGATGAGGCTTCGTCCGTCAGCGAAGGTCACGGTGACTTCGTCGCCGCGGAGGTTGTGGGCGTTCGTCAGGACCTTGCCGGCGGCGATCACGACGCCCGAGCCGCGTGTTCCGCGGCCGATCCCGACGATCGAGGCGCTGGCGCCCTCGGCGATGCTGGAGACGGCGGTCTGGAGTTCTTCGATGGCGGACATGCGTGGTGGCTCCTGGGTTCGCGAGGCTGCGATAGACTTGTGACTTGCAATCTACTACTGACAGGCGACCGTGACAACCCCCGATCTCACGCCTACCATCGAGCCCATGCCCGAACCCGCCACACGGCGCGAGTCGCGACCCGAGCAGTCGCCCCTCGAAGCCGCCCTCGAGCGCGTCGGCGATCGCTGGAGTCTCCTGCTCGTCGAGGCGTTGCTCGCCGGGCCACGCCGCTTCAACGAGCTCGGCGAGGCAGTGGCCGGGATTGCCCCCAACATCCTCACCGACCGGTTGCGCCGGCTCGAACGGGAGCGGATCGTGGTCTCGACCCCGTACCAGGAGCGGCCGCCGCGCATGTCCTATTCGCTGACCGCCGACGGCCACGACCTCGCCTCGACGCTGCGCCTGCTCGCCGACTGGGGCGTGCGCCGTGCCCGCGCGACTGACGGTTCAACCGCGGCCCCGATCCGGCACAGTCGCTGCGGGACGCCGCTCGAAGCCCGCTGGTACTGCCCAACCTGCGATCTCCCGGTCGACGAGCCTGAAGCCGAGGCAACGACGACGTTCTAGGCGGCCGCGCGCGGGCTCCGAAGACCCGCCCGGCTACACTCGGCCGGATGGATGACGAACGCTGGGAACCGGGGATGCCGGTCCTCGATCGACAGTCGCCCCCCGCGCCACGACCCGCCCCGACCAGCGGCGCAAACGCCGCATCGTCTCACCTCGCCACCCTCCCGCCGAGCCTCCAGGGACTGCCGCCGCGCTCGGTCCCCGAGGTCGCACCGACCCCGCTCCAGCGCCAGTACATCAACCTCAGCGTCATCGTGCTCATCTGCGGCGCGATCGCGATCAGCGCTCTCGAGTTCGGGGCGTCGCTCGGCAGCCCGCTGGTCAAGCTGTGCGTGGCCATCGCGGCCCCGCTCCTGGTCGTCACGACCGCCGACGCCGTCCTGCGCATCTGGCGGTCGGCCTGGGCCTGGATGCCGATCAACCGCGGCCGCGGTCTCTTCCGCCTCGCGTGGGTGGCCGTCAGCATCATCGGCCTCGCGGCCCTGGTCGCGGCCTCGATCGTGGTGTTGCTGGCATGAGCCCCTGGGTGATCCTTCGATGAGCCTCGCATGACCGCCGACGGCCGCTCGCTCGACGACGGCTTCGAGCGCGGCCTGGACGGCCGATCGAGCGACCTTCCATCGGGCCTCGGCGTCCCGCCCTGGCTCGCAGCGTCGCTCAACTTCTGCTCGCGCTGCGGCTCGGCGCTCGTCTTCGGCGCCCTCCCGGGCGAGGACCGCGAGCGCCTGGCGTGCGCCGTCTGCGGACACGTCGCATATGTCAATCCGCGGCTCGTCGTCACCACGCTGCCGATCACCGACGCCGGCGAGATCGTCCTCATTCGGCGTGGGATCGAGCCCGGGATGGGCCTCTGGGCGCAGCCGGGCGGCTTCCTCGAGGTCGACGAGACGGTCAACCAGGGCGCGATCCGCGAGACGATGGAGGAGACCGGCCTGCTCGTCGCGCCGGGCGAGATCATCGGTCTCTACACGCGGCTTGAGGCCAGCGTCGTGACGATCGTCTTCGAGGCCACGATCGTCGGCGGCGCCGCCGCCCCCACGCCCGAGGCCACGGAGATCCTCGCCTTCGCCCCCGAGGCGATCCCGTGGCCCGAGATCGCGTTCAAGACAACGGTCTACGCCCTGCGCGACTGGATCGAGCGCCGTCGGCCCGATCTGGAGCCGCCCGCGGTCACGTCAGGTCGATGAAGACGTTCTTCGTCTCGGTGTAGAGCTCGAGGGCGGACATCCCGAGCTCGCGACCGATCCCGGACATCTTGTAGCCGCCGAACGGCGCCTCGGTGTGGACCGACGAATTCGTGTTGACGCTGATGACCCCGGCCTGCAGGGCCTTCGCCGCGCGGAGCGCCTTCCCGATATCCCGACTCCAGATCGAGCCGGACAGCCCGTACGGTGTCGCGTTGGCGAGCCGGAGGGCCTCCTCCTCCGTGTCGAAGGCGATGATCGAGACGACCGGGCCGAAGATCTCCTCGCGGGCGATGCGCATGTCGTTCGACACGCCGTCGAACACCGTCGGCATCAGGTACGCGCCCTCGGCCAGGGCGGGATCGATCGGGGCCTCGCCGCCGACGACGATCGTCGCGCCCTCGCCGAGCCCGATCTCGATGTAGTCGCGGACGCGGTCGCGCTGCTTGAAGCTGACGAGCGTGCCGACCTCGGTCGCGTCCTCCGACGGCAGACCGACCTTGACGTTGCGCGTCGCCGCGGCGAACGCCTCGACGACCTGATCGTGGGCGGACCGCTCGACGAGGATCCGGCTGCGGGCGCAGCAGTCCTGGCCGGCATTGTCGAAGACCGAATAGGGCGATTCGCGAGCGAACTTGTCGAGGTCGGCGTCCGCGAACACGATGTTCGGGCTCTTGCCACCAAGCTCCAGCGAGATCTTCTTCACGTTGCCGGCGGCCAGCCGCATGATCTCCTGGCCGGTCGTGGTCTCGCCGGTGAACGCGAC
>JBDTNS010000194.1:0-4492 GCA_039933675.1 Chloroflexota bacterium | reverse complement strand
TCGCCGAGTCCGACCGAATCGTGCGTCCAGACATAGATCACGTGGAGGCCCGAGAGCGAGGCCAGGCGCACGGAGCCGCGCATGTAGTCGCTGAACGTGAGGAAGGTGGCGCAGTACGGCATGAACCCGGCGTGGTAGGCGATGCCGTTGGCGATCCCGCCCATCGCGTGCTCGCGGACGCCGAACCGCAAATTCCGGCCGGCCTCCTCGGCGCTGAAGTTCGCCGCGCCCTTGATATCGGTCAGATTCGACTCGGAGAGGTCGGCCGCACCGCCGAAGAGCCCGGGGAGTCGCGGGGCGAGCGCCTGGATCGCATCCTGGCTGGCGTTGCGGGTGGCGATCTCGGTGCCGGAGTCGTAGGTCTTGAGGTCGGTATCCCATCCGTCGGGGAGCCCGGCGCGGGTCACTCGCCGCGTGAACTGCGCGGCGGCGCCCGGGTCGAACTCGCGATAGGCGTCGAAACGGCCTTCCCACTCGGCGACGAGCGCGTCGCCCGCCCCGATCGCCTCGCGGAAGTGGTCGCGCGCCGCATCGGGGACGTAGAAGCTCCTGTCCGGGTCCCAGCCGTAGGCCTCCTTCGCGAGGCGGACCTCGTCCGGCCCGAGCGGCGAGCCGTGCGCCTTCTGGCTGTCGTGCTTGTTCGGGCTGCCGTAGCCGATGTGCGTCCGGACGGCGATGAGGCTCGGGCGGTCGGTGGCTCGGGCGGTGTCGATCGCGGCCTCGATGGCGATCAGATCGTTGCCGTCCTCGACGCGCTGGGTGTGCCAGCCGTAGGCCTCGAACCGCTTGGGGACGTCCTCCGACCATGCCATCGAGGTTGGTCCATCGAGCTGGATGTGGTTGTCGTCGTAGAGCACGATCAGCTTCGATAGCCGCAGGTGCCCCGCCAGGCTTGCCGCCTCTGAAGCGATCCCCTCCTGCATGTCACCGTCGGAGGCGATGACGTACGTCCGGTGGTCGACGATCGTGTGGTCGGGCTGGTTGAATTCGGCGGCCAGGCGGCGCTCGGCGATCGCCATCCCGACGGCGTTGGCAAAGCCCTGGCCGAGCGGGCCGGTCGTCGCCTCGACGCCCGGGGTCAGCCCGTACTCCGGATGACCCGGTGTGATGCTACCCCACTGGCGGAACGATTCGAGGTCCTCCAGCGAGACCGCGTAGCCGGTCAGGTGGAGGAGCGAGTAGAGCAACATGCTGGCGTGGCCGGCACTCAGCACGAACCGGTCGCGGTCCGGCCAGTCCGGGTGCGTCGGGGCGTGGCGCAGGAAGCGGGTCCACAGGACATAGGCCATCGGTGCGGCGCCCATCGGCGCGCCCGGGTGGCCCGAGTTGGCCTTCTGGACGGCATCGATCGAGAGCGTCCGGATCGTGTCGATGGAGAGTTGGTCGAGATCGGTGGCGATGGTCATCGGGGCGGACTCCGGTCGGTCGTGGATCGGGCTCGGCGGCTGGGCCGGTGCCCTCCGTTGCTTCGGTCCATTGTAGGTCGTGATCGCGCGCGGCCCCGCTATCCTCCGTGGATGCCGCCCATCCCCCGTCCCGCCCGACCGGCACGCCTCGGGCGACCGGCACGCCTCGGGCGACCGGCACGCGCCAGGATCGTCGTCCTCGGCGACCTCATGCTCGACGTCGTTCTCGCGACGGCGGCGGCCCTTCAGTCGGGGACCGATGTTCCAGGGCACGTCTCGCTCGTCCAGGGCGGCTCGGCGGCCAACACGGCGCGCTGGCTTGCCCGGCTCGGGGCGCGCTCGACGCTCATTACCGCGGTCGGGCGGGATGCCGCGGGCCGGGCGCTCGTCGAGGCCCTGCGCTCGGACGGCGTGACGCCGCATGCCGCCCGGATCGCCGGGCAGCGGACGGGCAGGATCGGTGTTCTTGTCGCACCCGGCGGCGAGCGAAGCTTCGTCGCCGATCGGGGCGCCGCCGACTTCCTCGGACCCGACGAGCTCAAGGCCGCCTGGTTCGAGGGCGCCGACGCCCTCCACCTGCCGTTCTACTCGCTGCTCGACGCGCCACTCGGTACGGCCGGCCGCCGGGCGATCGAGCTCGCACGTGCGGCCGGGGCGCTGGTGAGTCTCGATCTCGCCTCGATCGGGCCGCTCCTGGCCGGCGGCCGGCGTTCCGCCCACCGGCGGATCGGCGAGATCGCGCCCGACCTCCTCTTCGCAACCGCGGCCGAGGCGGACGCATTGCTTGGCGGCGGCCCGCTCGACCGGCTGCTCGATCTCGCATCGACGGCGGTGGTGAAGCGTGGCGCGCGGGGCGCGACGATCCTGAGCCGGCTTGGCACCGAACGAATTCGGTTCGAGGTAGCGACCGAGCAACTTGCGACGAGCGATACGACCGGCGCCGGGGACGCCTTCGACGCCGGCTTCCTCGTCGGCTGGTTCGCGGCACGAGCCGCGGGACGGTCGTCGCCGACCGCGCTCCAGCGTGCCGCCCTGGCCGGACATCGAGCCGCGACCCGGCAGCTCTCCACGCCTCGACCCGAGCTGTCGTTCAGCTGATGCTGACCGACCGTCTCGCCATCAGCCCCGAGGTCTCGGCCGCGCTCGCCGAGGGACGGCCCGTCGTCGCGCTTGAGTCGACGCTGATCAGCCACGGCCTGCCGTATCCGCAGAACGTCGAGGTCGCGAGCGCCTCGGAGGCGGCCATACGCGCGGCCGGGGCGGTCCCGGCGACCGTGGCCATACATGGCGGCCGGGTCCTGGTCGGCCTCGACCCGGACGCCCTCCACGCGCTGGCCACAGCCCCGGCGGATTCGGTTCGCAAGGCGTCGCGCCCGAGTCTCGCGGCCGCGCTCGCCGACGGCGGCTGGGCGGCGACCACGGTCTCGGCCACGATGATCGCGGCCGACGCAGCAGGGGTCCGCGTCTTCGCGACCGGGGGGATCGGGGGCGTCCATCGCGGGGCGTTGGCGGGTCTCGGTGGCGCGGCGCCAACCTTCGACATCTCGGCGGATCTCGAAGAGCTCGCGCGGACGCCGGTCGCGGTCGTATGCGCCGGTCCGAAGGCGATCCTCGATGTCGCAGCCACGCTCGAGTATCTCGAGACGCGCGGGGTGCCGGTCCTGAGCGTCGGTCAGCCCGAGCTCCCCGGGTTCTACGCTCGATCGGCGGGGATCGCCGCGCCGGCATCGGTAGCCGACATCCGGGCCGCCGCCGTGCTCGTCGGGACGCACCTCGCGCTGGGGCTCGGTGGCGGGATCCTCGTCTGCATCCCGGTCCCCGCGGCCGACGCGCTCCCCGACGAGGTGGCCCGCGACGCCGTCGAGCGCGCCATCGCCGAGACCGCCAAGGCGGGGATCGGTGGACCGGCGCTGACGCCATGGCTCCTGGCACGGATCGCGGTCCTGACCGACGGCGCGTCCGTGCGCGCCAACACCGCCCTCATCGTCAACGACGCGGCCGCTGCGGGCACCCTCGCCGTCGTGCTCGCGAGCGCCTCCGCCGCCGCCCCTGCCCAGGGCTGACCCGCGCGCACGCAACGCGATCCGGGCCGATCCCTTGCCGCTCGAGAGGGGGCTGGTTACACTCGGATGGACCCGAAGACCGGGTCCTGACCCGGGGAGGGACCGAACGGCATGCGGATCTACGAGGGCAGCGCCCGCCAGGATTTCGAGGAGGTCTTCCGCTCGATCGGCGCCTTTCTCGACCAGCGTGGGATGAAGGACGTCCTGCTCCTCGAAGCCCCCGACGGGTTCATCGTCCAGGGCCTGGTCGTCTCCGGTGCGAGCACCGGGACCTGGTCTGATGCGGTCGGGACCCAGATCAAGGAGACGCTGACCTTCCTCGACGACGACATCGCCCGGTTCATGGAGGAAGCCGGCGCCCGGCGCGGCAACCCGAGCCCCGCCGCGACCAACCCGACCGGGCACTACGAGGCGGCGTTCCGCGTCATCGGTCGCTACATGGACGACCAGAAACCGCGCGACGTCTTCTTCTTCGAGCAGGAGGGCGCATTCGTCCTCCGGTTGCTCATGAGTGGTCAAGCCGGATCCCGGCACGAGCTGGCGGAGTTCACCCGCGACGATATCGCCGACATGATCGCCCGCGGCCCGAGCCTCCGCCACGCCGAGACGCCAGCCAGCGTGACCCAGGCATCATCGATCCGGTCATCGAAGTAGGAGGCATGTCATGAAGGCACTCAAGACCGTCGCCGTCGCGCTGGGGATCACCCTCGCGGCCCTCATCGTCATCCCGCTCGCCGTCCTGGCCGGACTGTTCGTCTGGCTCAAGGTGACCGAGGAAGACGACGAGGAGATCCTCGAGCTCGATCGGGAAGGCGTCTGATCGGCAGGGACACGACCCTCGACGCGAACGAGACGCCCGCCGACACGGCGGGCGTCGCACTGTCCGGGCGAGCCTCCCGCTCGAGCACGCCTGCCGCCACGCCGCGCGACCGCTGGCTGGCCGAGCTCGGCGTCCTCATCGTCATGGTCTTCTGGGCCGGCAACTTCATCGTGGTCAAGGGCGCGATCGGGATCCTGCCGCCG
>JBDTNS010000193.1:0-4500 GCA_039933675.1 Chloroflexota bacterium | reverse complement strand
GGCCGCCGAGATCCTGGCCGCGCTGCCGGCCTCGGTCCGGGCGATCGCCGTTCTCGATCGGACGAAGGAGCCGGGCGCGGTCGGGGAGCCCCTCTACCTGGAGTTGGTCGCCGCGCTGGCCGAAGCAATGGATGGCGAGCAGCCGCCGTTCGAGACGACGCCGCGGGTCATCGGTGGCCGCTACGGTCTCTCCTCCAAGGAGATGACTCCGTCGATGATCAAGCCGATCTTCGACGAGCTCGCCACGTCACGTCCGAAACGCCACTTCACGGTCGGGATCTACGACGACGTCACCCACCTGAGCTTGCCGATCGACGCTGAGTTCGCCCATCCGCGCCCGACGGGCGAGGTCCAGGCCCTCTTCTACGGGCTCGGCTCGGACGGCACCGTCGGCGGCAACAAGGCATCGGTCAAGATCATCGGCGAAGGCACCGACCTGTTCGTCCAGGGGTACTTCGTCTACGACTCGAAGAAGTCAGGGTCGGTCACGGTGTCGCATCTCCGGTTCGGGCCGGAGCCCATTCGATCGACCTACCTGATCGACGGGGCTGACTTCGTGGCGTGCCACCAGTTCGGCCTGCTCTCCAAGGTCGACGTCCTTGAGCACGCCAAGCACGGCGCGACGCTCCTCCTCAACTCGCCATACGGCCCCGACGAGATATGGGATCGGTTGCCCGGCAACGTTCGCCGAGGGCTCGTCGACAAGGGCATCAGCCTCTGGATCATCGACGCCTTTGCCGTGGCCGACGAGGTCGGCATGGGAAATCGGATCAACACAGTGATGCAGCCGTGTTTCTTCCAGCTGGCCGGGGTATTGCCTGCCGACGAGGCCATCGCCCGGATCAAGGAATCGGTCACGAAGACCTACGCAAAGCGAGGCGAGGCGGTCGTCGCGCGCAACTTCGCCGCCATCGACCGCTCGCTCGAGGGCCTGGTCCAGGTCCCGCTCGGCGCGCCAACTGAAGCCGAGGTGATCGTCAGCCCGGCCGAGGCCGATCAGCGCGAGTTCGTCAGCCGGATCACGAGTGCCCTCATCGCCGGCCAGGGCGACCAATTGCCGGTCAGCGCCCTGCCGGTCGACGGCACGTTCCCGACCGGGACCACGAAGTACGAAAAGCGGGCCATCGCCCAGCAGATCCCCGTCTGGGATCCATCCATCTGCATCGACTGTGGCAAGTGCGCCATGGTCTGCCCACACGCCACGATCCGGATGAAGGTCTTCCCGACCGCGGCCGTGGCCGATGCACCGGCCGGATTCCTGAGCAAGGAGTTCCGCTCGCGCGACCTTCTGGATCATCGTCTGACCATCCAGGTAGCGCCGGATGACTGCACGGGTTGTGGCGTCTGCGTCGACGTCTGTCCCGCCAAGAGCAAGACCGAGGTCCGCCACAAGGCGATCAACATGGAGCCTGTCGAGGACCATCGCGACGTCGAGCGGCCGCGCTGGGACTTCTTCCAGTCGATCGCCCCGCTCGACCGCAGCCTGCTGCCCCACGACACCGTCAAGGGCTCCCAGGTGCTGGAACCACTCTTCGAATTCTCGGGCGCCTGCGCCGGTTGCGGCGAGACGCCGTACATCCGCCTGGTCAGCCAGCTCTTTGGCGACCGGATGATCGTGGCCAACGCGACCGGCTGCTCATCGATCTACGGCGCCAACCTGCCGACGACGCCCTGGACCGTGAACGGCCAGGGCCGGGGACCGGCCTGGAGCAACTCGTTGTTCGAGGACAACGCCGAGTTCGGCCTCGGGATGCGGCTCGCCCTCGACGCTCAGGCCGACCATGCCCGGCTGCTGCTGACGCGGCTCGCGCCGGAGCTGGGCGAGGATCTCGTCCGAGAATTGATCGACAGCCGCCAGGACACGGAGGCCGAGATCGCCCTCCAGCGCGAGCGTGTCAGCCGGCTCCGAGAGCGTCTCGAGGCGGTCGACGGCACCCTGCGACCCGATGCCCAGCATCTCCTGACGCTCGCCGGCGACCTGATCAGCCAGGGGATCTGGATCATCGGCGGAGACGGCTGGGCGTACGACATCGGGTTCGGTGGCCTGGACCACGTGCTGAGTTCGGGCCGGAACGTCAACGTCCTTGTCCTCGACACCGAGGTCTACTCCAACACGGGCGGCCAGGCGTCGAAGGCCACACCGCGGGCCGCTGTGGCCAAGTTCGCGGCCGCCGGCAAGGCGACGGGCAAGAAGGACCTCGGCGCCATCGCTCGAGCCTACGGCAACGTCTTTGTCGCCCAGGTATCGATGGGCGGCAACGACGCCCAGACGACGAAGGCCCTGCTAGAGGCCGCCGCGTGGCCAGGCCCGTCCCTGGTCATCGCCTACAGCACCTGCATCGCCCACGGTATCGACATGTCCAAGTCGATGACCCACCAGAAGGACGCCGTGAAGAGCGGCTACTGGCCGCTCTATCGCTTCCACCCGAGCGAGATCGAGAACGGCCAGCCGTTCAAGCTCGACTCCCAGGCACCGAGCATCCCGGTCGCCGAGTTCATGGCCACGGAGACGCGCTTCGCGGTGCTCCAGCGAACCCAGCCCGACCGCGCGGCCGAGCTGGCGGCCCTGGCCCAGGCCGACGCCGACGAGCGCTGGCGCTACTACGAGCAACTGGCCGGGATGCACCGGAGCATCCCGCACCTCGCGCCGAGTGACGCGGGGAGTCCCGCCGAGGATCTCGAGAGCGATGAGAAGGGGACGCAGCAATGACCGTCGACCTGGCGACGACATATCTCGGACTCCGGTTGCGCTCGCCGCTCGTCGCATCGGCTTCGCCGCTCACCGGGGATCCTGCGACGGCCCGCCGGCTCGAGGACGCCGGCGCCGGCGCGATCGTCTTGCCGTCGCTCTTCGAAGAGGAGATCCTCAACGAGGAGATCGAGCTCAATCGTTCCATCGAGACGGGGACCGAGCAATTTGCCGAGGCGCTCGACTATTTCCCGAGAATCGACTCGTTCGAGGGCATCGGCGACCGCTACTTGCGCCGCCTCGAACGGATCAGAAAGCAGGCGTCCATCCCGGTCATCGCCAGCCTTAACGCGACGTCGGCCGGTGGCTGGGTCCGATATGCGGAGCGGATCCAGGATGCCGGCGCAGATGCCCTGGAGCTCAACATCTATCGGATCGCCGCCGACCCGAGCGCAAGCGGCGTCGATATCGAGAACGCCGACCTGGACCTGATCGCCGCAGTCCGGGCGGCCGTCACGATCCCGCTTGCGGTCAAGCTGAGTCCCTTCTACAGCTCCGTCGCCAACTTCGCCGGGCGCGTCATCGAGCGCGGTGCCAACGGGCTTGTGCTCTTCAACCGCTTCTACCAGCCGGACCTCGACCTCGACACGCTCGACGTCGTCAACCGGGTGGACCTGAGCCGGCCATGGGATCTGCGTCTGCCGCTGCGCTGGATTGCCATCTTGCGCCCCCAGGTCGGGGCTCCCGTTGGCTTGGCGGCCACGACGGGGATCCACTCGGGGACCGATGCCCTGAAGGCGCTGATGGTCGGCGCCGACGTCGCGATGATGACCTCGGCACTCCTGCGCCATGGTCCCGAGCACATCGGATTTGTCGAGGGGGAGCTGCGCGACTGGATGGCGGAGCACGAATACGAGTCGGTCGACCAGCTTCGCGGCAGCGTCAGCCAGGCGACGGTTGCGGACCCCTCGGCGTTCGAACGCGCCAACTACATGAAGACGCTCCACTCGTGGAGCACTCCGAGCGATCTCACCACGGTCGCGATGCCCTGACTTTCAGGTCGGGCCAACGTGGTCAGCCGAAGTCAGCGATGCTCGGCACGGATTCATAGCCACATACGAGGTCTTCGGTCGCGCCTTCCTGGAGGCCGCGGCAGCGGGTGCACGAAAAGCACAACTCGATGTCGACATCGCCACGGCTCGGGCAGGCGACTCGCCCCATCTCGACGACCAGGAGTTGTTCGTCTCGCTTCCGAAGTCGGACTGATCGGCGGCGGTCCATGTTTCCCTCCTGCGCAGGGATCCTGTCCCGTCGCCTCCCAGTCGCAAGATCGGACGGCGTTGTCACCAGACAGCGAGACTTCGGAGAATCTCTCCGGCGGTCCAATCGGCCGGATGCGTGGCCCGCATCCGTCGCTCTTCTGCCTGGATCAGCGTCCAGATATCCGGTTGCGCCTCGCGAACCGCTGGGCTCGATCGGTAGCGGGCCAGGGTATCGGCGAGGAAGGCCGCGTACCTCGTCACCGGCTCGGCCGCGGCCGCCTGACCTTCGAAGCCAGGCGCAAAGTCGACGGCCGCCAGGAAGCGACTGAAGTAGGCGCCGATCCTGTCGGCACCCGGATCCCATCCCTGCGAGTGCCCGCCGCGCCGCAGGATGGGAGCGGGCGAGGTGAACACGGCGATCAGCGTGCCATCGATGGACGCAGTTGAAAGTCGACCGCCGAACGTGAGGTATTCGTTCGTGACGTGCAGTCGGTCGATGATCCGGATCAACCCCCAGGAGAAGTCGGTCTCGATCGGAACGGGCGTGTC
>JBDTNS010000192.1:0-4508 GCA_039933675.1 Chloroflexota bacterium | reverse complement strand
CGCATGAACGCGACGTAGGCCGCGGCGAAGCAGAGCACGGTCAGCGCCACGAGCGCGACGACCTGCGGCCAGACGAGCAGCACGCTCTGGTCGAACGCGAGGAGGCTCGGGATCTGCTGCGCCGCCTGCTGGGCCTGGCCGAGCGAACCTGGGAGGTTCGCCTGGGGATTGCTGCTCGGGTTGAGGAGCACCGCCGTCACTTCCGAATACAGCTCGCCGGGCAGCAGTCGCGAGATGAACTGCTGGGTCTGCGCCTGGCCGATCAGCTCGGTCGTCGTCGAGCCGGTCAGCGGCGAGAGGGCGGTCCCGATGAGGCTGAGGATGAGCGGTCCGAACGTGGTGAACAGGAACCATACGCCGAAGCCGATCAGCGCCGACGTCGCGGCGCGACGAAAGACGACCGAGAGCAGGAGACCGAAGGCCAGCCACAGTCCGACGTAGACGAACGTCGCCAGGAGCCAGGCCACGAGCCGCACGATCTCGTCCGTGGCCGGCACGATGCCGAGCCGGAAGATCCCATACCCGGCGATGATCCCGATGATGGCGAGCAGGACCACCCCGATAATGGCGAGTCCCGCGGCGAACTTGCCGTTGATGACGTCGTCGCGATAGATCGGCTGGGCCAGCAACCGCGGCAAGGTCCCTTCCGACCGTTCGCCGTTGATCGCGTCGAAGGCGAACGCGAGCCCGAGGAGGGGCGCAACGATCGCGACGAACGAGTCGACGCGGAGGAACGTGTAGTCCTGCGAGCCGAGCGTGAAGAGGGCGAGGAAGACCGCCGGCTTGCCGCTCGCCTGCGGCGCCGCCGAGCGGATGAAATCGGCCGCGAAGTAGAGCGGGATCGCCGCGGCGAGGCCGAGGACGATCAGCAGGACCGTGAACCGGACGCTCACGAGATGGTCGCCGAGCTCCTTGGCGGCGATGACGCGCCAGCCCGCCTGCGGGACGCGCAACTCCGGGGCGCGCCGGGCGGGTTCCGCGGCCGCGGCGACGGCCGGGGTCGAGGCTGGGGTCGCGCTCACCGGGGCCTCCGTCCCGCCGCGGCTCGCTCGGAGCCACGACGCTTGACGCCCGTCCGCTTGACGACGGGTCGTTCGATCGCCGTGCGATAGATGTCGTCGAGCGACGGCACGACCGGGTGGAGCGCGGTGAGGCGCAGCTCGTTACGCACCGCCGACACGAGAATCTCCTGCCGGACGCGGCCCTCGGCTTCGGCCGGACGGACGTGGACGCGCCACACGCCGTTGCGTCCCGCCGGCGGCTCGACCGACTCGACCGAGGCGAGACCGCGCAGCGTCATCGCCGCGCGTTCCATGTCGACCGGCGTCGGCAATTCGAGGCCGACTTCGATGACGGCGCTCCCGTCGCCGAACTGGGCGGCAAGCTCCGCGACCGTTCCGACGCCGATCATCCGGCCCGCGGCGAAGATCCCGATCCGGTCGCAGACTGACTGGACCTGCGTGAGGAGGTGGCTCGACAGCATGATCGACAGGCCGCGGTCGTTGACGAGCCTGCGCAGCAGCTCAAGGATCTCGACGACGCCAATCGGGTCGATCGAGGTCGTCGGCTCGTCGAGGATGAGCAGATCGGGCGACTTGACAAGCGCATCGGCGATCCCGAGCCGCTGGCGCATCCCGCGCGAGTACGTGTCGACGCGGCTGTCGGCCCGGTCGGTGAGACCGACCTGCTCGAGCACCTCGTCGATCGCGCGTTCCGCGTCGGCCTTGCGCAGACCGTTGAGTCTGGCCGTGTAGCGCAGGTTCTGGCGGCCGGTCAGCCCGCCGTAGAAGCCGACGGCATCAGGCAGGTAGCCGACCCGTCGCTTGACCTCGCGCGGGTCGCGTGCAGGGTCGAGACCCATCACCGACGCCTCGCCGTCGGTCGGCTCGGAGAGACCGAGCAGCATGAGGATCGTCGTGGTCTTGCCCGCGCCGTTCTGCCCGAGGAGACCGAAGACCTCTCCCGGATGGACCTCGAGGTCGAGCTTGTTGACCGCCGTGAGCGTCCCGTAGCGCTTGGTCAGGCGCCGGGTCTGGATGACGGCGGCCGGTCGGTCGCCGTGGGCCGTTGGCGTCAGGACGGTTGCCGCTGCGGCTGGGGGCCCGACCTGCGCTGGTTCGGCGGCCGCCGGGAGCCCGCTCATCGGCGCCCGAACCGGCGGAAGATCGACCATAGCCCGACGAGGACGATGACGATCAGGCCGATCCCGATGATCCCCCACAGCGCCGAGGTCTGGACCGTGACCCGCACGTCGGCGGAAGCGGTCGCGACCGGCGCCGTGGCCGTGAACGTCGTGACGTAGTCGCCGGCGATCGCATCGGAGGACGGTGTCACGTGCGCGACCACCTGGACCGACTGGTTGGCCGGCACGGTCGCGGTCGTCGGGTCGAAGACGACCTTCCAGCCGGTCGGGGCGCTGGCGCTCAGCACGGCACCGGTAATGTCGGCCGTCCCGCCATTGGTGAGGGTGAGCGTCAGGTCGCTCGCCGAGCCGGCGTTCGCCGAGAGGTTGAGCGGCTGGCTGCCCGTCGAGACGGTCAGCTTGTAGCTGCCGGTGATCTCGACCGAGAGGTCTGCGTGGGCGGTCCGGTTCCCGCTCGATGCGTCGACGGTGATCGGGTACTTCCCGGCGGCAGTCCCACTCGCCGCCTTGACCGAAACGGCCACGGTCGTGCTGCTCCCGGCCTTGACCAGGACGCTCGCGGCCTGCGCCTGCGAGCCGACGACGGCGGTCACGGTCCAGCCGGTCGGGCCGGCGGCCACGACGCTGAACGGAAGGTCCTCGGCGGTGTCGTTCGTGAGGTTCAGCGTGAATGGGAAGGTCGCATCCGATGCGCCCTTGAGACCCGGGGCATCGGTCGTGAGCGTCACGTCACCGGCCGCGTTCGGCGAGACCCGGATTTCGACCGAGAGCGTGGCCGCGGCGCCGGCGCTGGTCGCGCCGGTCACGTCGATCCGCTGCGTTCCGGCGGCGGCGTCGGCCGGCACTGTCACGTTGAGCGTGATCTTGGTCGCCGTCGACCCGGCGGATTCGATGCCGTCGATCGTGAACCCGCCACCGCGCAGGACGGCGGTCCAGCCGGTCGGGACGGTCCCCACCTTGAGGGCCACGCGACCGGGCGCCGCAGTCGTGACCGAGACATCGAAGCTCGGGTTCGAACCCGGCGCCACCGCGATCGCCGGGTAGGGCGTGGTCAGCGTGATCGCCGAGGCTGCGCTCGTGGCGGGGGCACCGGCCAGCATCGCGAGTCCCATGATCGCCGCCACGAGACCGAACCTCGTGGACCCCGATCGAACGTCCCTGACCCCAGACAGCACCGACACAGGCCACCTCCTACAGGATTGGATGCACACATGATCTTCGATCGTTCGACGTGGGCTGCTGGGGCAGTCCGATCGCCGGACGCGCGCGAAACGCGCATGCCCGGACCGCGCGCAGTCTGACGGGTGACGCGCGGTCGAATCAACCAAGCTTCGGTGAAGAGACCTCAATCATCGGGGCCGGCGTCATCCCGGCGCGACCACGTTGAGGTCCACCCTCAAGGTCACCAAAGTGACCCGGACCATCGGGCGTTTGACGATTCGGCCGATTTCTAGGATAGTTGTTCAGTAACCAGTCTGCCGCGACGACTTGGTCAGAGCGCAAACACCGCTCCCGGCCCGGCGCGCAGACACTGTCAAACATCGTCGTTCCCACCCTACCGAAACGGGAACGAAACCCCGGCCGCGCAGCCGATCGCTCATCTCGCGATCCAGGCGCGCCAGAAAGCACAAGTCAAGACTCCCATGATGAACCGTTCAACCACATCGTCCGTGACCGGGCGAGCTTCCTCGATGCGGCGCATGCGCCGACGTTCGAACGCCGCGACCGCCAATTCGAAACTCTTCTGCGGCACCAACGGATGCCCGACCTTTCTCCAGTTCGATCCCACGAGCGGAATGGCGACCTGCAACATCTGCGGGTTCGTCCGCCGGCTCGACTGATCCGGCGGCGGCACTCCCCGCCAGATCGACACCACCGGACGCCGGCTCTCGCGAGCCGGCGTTGTTGCGTCTGGCGTGTCGCGCCGCGCGAGATGAGCGCGCGGCCTGGCCGCACCGGGGGCATCCTGCTCGTCCATCAGCCCACCAGTCCGAGGCCGCCGTGACACCGCCGTTCCAACTCGATCGCGCCCGCCTCGCCCGCCTGATGGCGGCCGAGATGACGCGCTTTGCCGATGCGCACCCGCGTTCGGCCGCGCTCCACGAGACGGCGAAGCGAGCCCTCCTCGACGGGGTCCCGATGCCGTGGATGATCAAGTGGGCCGGGCCATTCCCGCCGTACGTCGACGTTGCCGCGGGCGCACATTTCACCTGCGTCGACGGCCACGACTACGTCGACTTCTGTCTCGGCGACACCGGCGCGATGGCCGGTCACGGTCCGGCTCCGACGATCGCCGCGGTCGAGCGCCAGCTCAGCCGCGGGATCACGCACATGCTCCCGACCGAGGATGCAGCGTGGGTCGGCG
>JBDTNS010000191.1:0-4513 GCA_039933675.1 Chloroflexota bacterium | reverse complement strand
CGGGCCGAGATCGTCTGGGAGAAGGGGACCAACCGGAGCCAGTTCTTCCGCGGCCAGGTCGACAAGTACACCTGGGTCGACCTCGGATCGTCGTACCTGCCGGGCGAGATCATTGCCGCCTTCCTGTGGGCGCAGATGGAGGAGGCCGACGCCATCACCCGGCGGCGGCTCGACATCTGGGATCGCTACCACGCGGCATTCGCCGATCTCGAAGGCGCCGAGCTCGTGCGCCGACCGATCGTCCCCGCCGATTGCACGCACAACGCACATATGTACTACCTGCTGCTGCCCGATCTCGAACGACGGACCGCGTTCATCGATCGCCTCAAGGCGAGCGAGATCCAGCCGGTCTTCCACTACGTCCCGCTCCACTCGTCACCGCTCGGGAAAAAGGTCGGGCGGGTGGTCGGTGAGATGACGAACACGGACGCCGCGGCCGATCGGCTCGTCCGGCTCCCGCTCTGGCTCGGGCTCGAAGAACATCTCCCGCGGGTGATCGACGAGGTGATCGCGGCGGTCTCGGCGGGCTAGCCGGGCCGGTTGCGGCGGGCCGGGCGGCCTCGCGCGCCGGTGTGACACGCAAGCTGTCACGCGGCTGCCCCACGGTTCGTGGCATGCAAGCCCCGACCGTCCTCCCACCACTCTCCGTCGTCAGCGGCACAGACACGCCGCCTGCCGGCTCGCGCGTGCGGATCGAAGGCGACCGGATCGTCGTCGAGCGGCTCGTGCTCCACGATTCTGCGCTCGCCACGTTCCTCGGCGAACGACCGGCCCCGGACCGTGCGGACCTCGTGGAACGCGCCCTCCGGATCGGTCTCCTCGCGCTCCAGGATGCCGGCGTCACGGTCAATGTCGACGTTGTTCGTGCCGAGTTCGAGAAGCTCGTCCGGCAGGCCGAATCAGTCAACGAGAAGGCTGCGCTCGCGCTCGAGCAGACGCTCCGCGCGAACTTCGCCGATGGCGACGGGCGACTGCCGCGCACGCTCGAGAAGTTCCTCGGCGATCGTGGCGCGCTTCGTTCGATGGTCGATGAGCTGTTCGACGAGACAAAGCGCGACAGCGCCATCGGGCGGATCGGCTCGATGCTCGAGCGCTACTTCGATGGCGATGCGTCAAAGCTCGCCGTCCTGCTCGATCCGACCCGGCTCAATTCGCCGATGCACCAGTTCCGCCAGGAGATGACCGCCGGGTTCAAGTCGCTCGAGGAACGCCTCGTCGCGATCGAGGCGGCCGCCGCTGCCCGCGGCGCCGAACGGGCGCGATCGGCGGCGAAGGGCGCCGACTTCGAGGACCTGCTGGAGGCGGTGCTGGCCGACATCGCCCGCGGCGCCGGCGACCTGCTCGACCGGACCGGCACGGAGGCGGGCGCGCTCATGAAGTCGAAGAAGGGCGATTTCGTCCTGACGCTCGACGCGCGGGTCGCGCGCGGCTGCGACGTCAAGCTCGTGATCGAGGCGAAGGACCGCCCGATGTCGATGCGCGCGATGCGCGACGAGTTGCGCGAGGCGAAAGAGAACCGCGGTGCCGCGGTCGCAGTCGTGGTCTTCACGCCCGCCCATGCGCCATCTGGGGTCGCGCCTTTCAACCTCGTCGGTGATGACGTCTACTGCGTCATCGACCCGGAGGATCCCGATCCGGCCACGCTTGAAGCCGCGATCCGGCTCGGACGGTTGCTCGCGCTCGCTTCGCTCGTTGAACGCGAGGTCGAGGTCGACGCGGCCGCGATCGCGTCCGCCCTGACGGCCATCCGCGAGCAGCTCGAGGTCGTCCGCTCGCTCAAGTCCCAGCTGAGTTCGATCCAGACGGCGACGAAGGCGGTCTGGACCGGTCTCGACACGATGCGTTCGAACATCCTCGCTCGGGTGACCGACGCCGAATCGGAGCTCCGGACCCAGGCCGGATAGGCCTACTCGAGGCCCGGACGGCATGGCTACTCCGAGTGGGACCAAGGGGCGGTAGGCAGTCGTCCCGCATCGGGCGCAGCATCGCTCAATGCACCGCCGGATCGTCGCCCTGCTCGTTGGCGTGCTCCTCGGTTTCCCGGTCGTCGTGCCGGTTCGTGCCGCGGATCCGCTGACGCCCGCGCCGTCCGTCGCGGCCGTCCCGAGCGGGGAGCCCGCTCCGTCCGCCGTGCCGCCGCCCGAACCGACTCCCGAGCCGCCGGTGCCGAACCCCGATCTCGCGCCCACGCCGAGCGTTCCCCCGGTCGATGCGACCGCGGGCGCCCCGGCGTCACCCGCCACACCCGTTGACGCCCCACCGGATGCCACGGGTCGGTTCATCGTGATGCTCAAGGCCGGCTCGGACACCTCCGCCGTCGTCGAGAAAGGGCGGCGGCGCGACGGGCTCAAGGCCGACCGAACGTATGGGCGCGCGATCCACGGCTTCGCCGCCAAGCTCGACAAGCAGCAGCGGCTCGATCTCCTCGGGGACCCCAACGTCATGGCGGTCGTTCCCGACGGACTGATCCATCTGACCCAGACGACTCCGACCGGCGTCTCGCGTGTCGGCGGTCTGGGCAACCCGATCGCCAAGATCGATGGCGTCGACCAGCGCGTCGATGCCGACGTCGCCATCGTCGACACGGGGATCACGGCGGTCCCGGACCTCAACGTCGCGGGCGGCTACAACTGCTCGACCGCGGACCACTCGGCGTGGCGCGACAAGGAGAACCACGGGACGCACGTCGCGGGGATCGTCGGGGCGCTCGACAACAGCTTCGGCGTCGTCGGCGTGGCACCCGGCGCGCGCGTGTGGGGGGTCAAGATCCTCAACGACTCGGGCGACGGCCTGATCTCCTGGTACATCTGTGGGCTCGACTGGATCCTCGCCCAGCGCGATCCGAAGGACGCGAGCCGGCCACTTTTCGAGGCCGTCAACATGAGCGTCACGAAGTACGGCACGGACGATCACAACTGCGGCCTGACGAACCAGGACGCGCTCCACCAGGCGATCTGCCGGGTCGTCGCCGGCGGGATCACGGTCGTCGCGGCGGCCGCCAACGACAGCCACAATGCCGCTGCCAACATCCCCGCGAGCTACGACGAGGTCATCACGGTCTCCGCGCTGGCCGACACCGATGGCGTGCCCGGCGGCCTCGGTGGCAACCGCTGCTACTCGTGGGGCGGTTACGACAAGGACGACACGTTCGCCGACTTCAGCAACTACGGCGGCGACGTCGACCTGATCGCGCCCGGCAAATGCATCCTGTCGACGATCCCCGGGCCCGGGTACGCCTACATGTCCGGGACCTCGATGGCTGCGCCGGCGGTGACCGGTGCCGTCGCGCTGTACAAGTCGAGCCGGCCCGATGCCACGCCGGCGGAAGTCAAGGCCGCGCTGCGCTTCCTCGGCAACCAGAACTGGGCGTACTGGACCGATCCAGATCCGGTCCACGAGCCGCTCCTCGACGTGTCGAGGATCGCGGGCCTCGGCACCTTCACGCTCGCGGCGACGTCATCGGCGCCCGCCGTCGAAGGCAACTCCACGGCGACGATCCAGGTCACGATCAGCCGGAGCCCGACCTTCTTCGAGCCGGTCAGGCTCAGCGCAACGACGCTCCCGGATGGCTGGAGCGTCGGTCCGACGGTGACGAGTTCGATGGGCTGGGGGAGTACGGTCGGAAACCTGTCCGTGATCGTGCCGAAGGACACGCCGCCAGGCGCCTACGACATCGGCCTCCAGGGGACGAACCAGGGCCGGACGGTGACGATGACGGTCAGCGTCAACGTCGTGGCGGACGATCCGACGGCCGAAGCGCCGGTCGCGACCCTGAAGGCCGGTTGGCGGATGATGCTCAATGCGACGTGGGCCGACATCGCCTGGCCCGCCGCGACCGATCCGACCAGCGCGATCGCGGGCTACGAGCTCCAGGAACGCGTCAACAACGGTGGTTGGGGCGCCACGATCGCCCGTCCCCCGACGGTGCGGAGCGGGATGTATCTGCTCGGCTTCGGCTCAACGTACCGGTTCCGCGTGCGAGCGATGGACGTTGCCGGTCACTGGAGCCCATGGGTCGAGGCCGGCTCGCCGACCGTCGTTTCGCCGTTCGACGATCGGAGCCGAGCGGTCAGCCGCAGCGCGGGCTGGTCGCGGACCGGCAGCTCGGTCGCCTACCACTCGACCCTCAGCGGTTCCTCGCGCGCCGGCGACACGATTTCGCTGGCCTTCGCCGGTCACGGCGTGGCGATCGTCGCGCCCCGCAACCTGCAGCGCGGCGGAGCCCGCGTCTACATAGATGGCGCGTACGTCACGACCGTCTTCCTGTGGAGTCGCGCGAGCCTCAGCCGCCAGGTCGTGTACGCCAAATCCTTCGCGGGCGGCGGGCGTCATCGGATCACGCTCCAGGTGGTCGGCGGGGGACCGCATCCGAACTTCCAGCTTGATGCGTTCGTCGTTTCCTCCTGAACCTTCGTAAGGTCACCGCTTGCGCGGGTGCGTTATGGTGGCCTCCCACTACGAGGCTTTTGCATGGCGCGTGCGATGTGGAAGGGGGCCATCCAGTTCGGACTGG
>JBDTNS010000190.1:0-4515 GCA_039933675.1 Chloroflexota bacterium | reverse complement strand
TGTCGATCCGGCCGTCGCGGACCATCTCCTCGAGCTCGAGGAGGCGGGGGTGCTTCTTGCCGTGACCGTCGTCGTGGTCGCTCATCGGTGCCTCCGGTGTGATCCAGTGGTGGTTGGTCGAGGACCGGCCGGTCGGGCCGGGCCGGCCCTCGATGCGCGCGACGGGTTGGCGTCAGGCGGGCGCGGTCCCCCCGAGCTCCTCCGCCGCGTGCTCGAACTCGCGTTCGAGGTCGGTGAGCTCAGCCTCCGCGCCCATGATCTTGGGACCCTGGAAGTGCGAACGCGCCCAGCCGAAGTAATACAGCAGGAGCAGGACGACCGCCCCGGCCATGAAGGGCCACGAGATGTTGCCCGACGTCGGGAACGAGAAGAGGATCATCAGGACAATGACCCAGAAGACGGCGACATAGGCGACCGGCTTGGACCAGCGCCCGAGACTCCAGACCCGGTGGTCTTTCCACCCGTCCGTCGTCGCGCCCAGGAAGATGACGAGGCCGTAGGCGGCGTACAGGAAGATCGTGCTGATCGCGGTGATGATCACGATCGCCGTCCCGGTACCGACGATGAAGGCCGCAACGGTGAATAGCCAGGCGACCACCGCGACCGCGACCAGCGAGTTCGCCGGTGTCCGATAGCGGTGGCTCACGCGCTTGAGCCAGCCAGCGCCCGGGATTCCGTCATCGCGGCTGAACGCGAAGAGCATCCGGCCGGCGGCGGCGAGCGACGCGAGACCACAGAACCACATCGCGATCGCGATACCGGCCGCCAGGAGGTCACCGAGCTGACCGAGGTTGTACTCGAGGATCGAGATGACCGCGACGCCGCTGCCGAAGTAGTACTGGCTGGCGCCGTCCTGGATCGGCGTCTCGAGCGTCGGCGGGAACAGGGTCCCCAGGTTCGGCAGGTGGGTGGTCAGCGCCACCAAGAAGATGTAGCCGACGACCGCGCTCACCGCGACCGACAGGAAGACGCCCCACGCGCTGGCCATCCGGGCACCCACCGTCTCCTCGGCCACGTGCGCCGAGGCGTCGTAGCCGGTGTACGTCCAGTTGGCGAGCAGCAGCGAGAAGAAGAAGGCCAGGATGAGGGGATAGGACGTGGCGGGCCCGTATTGGAGGTTGATGAATCCGAGGTTGTTGTTCCAGCTCCCGCCTTGGTCGACCGGCTGGATCTGGAACAGGCCCAGCCCCGATTGATCGGGTTTGCCGGTCAGGAAGATGAAGATGACGACGGCCGCGACGATGCCGATATGCCACCAGACGCTGACCTGGTTGAGAAGGGCGACGAGGTTGATCCCGGCGATGTTGAGGGCGAGCTGGATGATCAGGATGACGGCCATCGTCACGAGCTGGCCATTGAGGATCCCCGGGATGACCTCGGTCGTGTTGAACGCGCCGCCCGTGACCCGATCGAGGATCGTCGCGTTGAGGAAGCCGGCGGCCGCGTAGTCAATGCCGGCAACGATCGCGAACTGCCCGATCAGGTTGAGCCAGGCCGTCCACCAGCCCCAGTTCTTGTTCTTCATCTTGGAGGCCCAGTAGTAGAGCCCCCCGGCGGTCGGGTAGGCGGACGCGAGCTCGGCCATCGACGCCGCGATGGCGAGCACGAAGATCGTGATGAGCGGCCAGCCGATCATGACGGCTGCCTTGCCCGCCCAGGCGAGACCGTAGTCGTAGAGGATGACAGCGCCGGTCAGGATGGAGATGATGCTGAAGCTGATGGCGAAGTTGCTGAAGCCGCCCATCGAGCGGAACAGCTCCTGCGCGTAGCCCAACCCGTGGAGGTCGGCGACGTCCTGCCTGATCTTGTCTTCGCGTGTCTGGGTCATCTGGGTTCTCCCTCACTCGGACCGAAAGCGGCGGCTGCAGCCCGGCTGGGGCGCCGCGCGCGGACGCGTGGATGTGCGAGTGACGCTGGGGATCGGCGGCCGGAAGGCCGTCCTGGGCGCTGCGCGGCAGCGCAGGGTCTATCGCCTGACCCTCCTTTCTCAACCGGCGATGTCGACCGGATGGGCCGGACTATACGCGCCGCCGGTGGCGCTCCGAAAGCGTTCTGCTCAGTAGAGCATCGTCGTCCCGGTAGGGAAGACAAAGTCAAAGGCGGTCCGGGGCAGCGAGGCGTCCTGGTCCAGCTCGACGACCACGGCGTCGCGCGTGACGACGCCGCCGATCGATTCGATGAGCCGGAGGATGACCCCGGTCTCGCGGTCGACCGCGATCGCGATCCCGAAGTCCGGCCGGTCGCCCGCAATTTCGGTCGTGCGCGGATGATCGCATTCGAGGAGGACTGCCTCGCGCCCGGAGACGATCGCCGTCCCGGTCACGGTGCAACGGCCGGTCGCGAGCACGTTCTGGCAGTAACCCGCCGGATGGACGAACGTGTCCGGCAGGGTCTCCATTGGCAGCGCGGTGATCGGCTGGTAGACCTTTGCCGTGCCCGGGATATCGCGGTCGTCGAGACCGCGCGGACGGTTGCGAACCGGTCGCTGGGTGCCCAGGCCGTGGGCGCTCGCGTAGGTCCGGACGAGCTCGCCGTTCGAGATCCAGACTTCGTACTCGGCCTTGGCCGGGTCGCCGGCGTGGGTCGTCGTCACCCGTGCGTCGCCGGGGTGGCGGAGGACCGCGACCATCGAGGTGACGTCCTCGCCGCGCGCGGTCCGGGCGCGCTCCTCGACCCGGAGGCGCAGGGTTTCGAAGCGGAGCTCGGCGTCGCGCATGAAGTCGAACAGCTCGGCGACCGTCGGCAGGACCCCGGGGAGGACGCCGACCTGGGGCAGCCGGCGGCCGTTCGCACGGGCGGGGAGGGCGGCGGCACGATCCCAGGGGCGCGTCTCGGTCATCGGCCGGATTGTACCGGCCGGTCGGGGCCGGCGCGGGGCGTGGTGGGCCAGGGCTTGACACCGTGTCGGTTCTTGACTATATATCGCACTGCGATACAGCGACGTGCGCTATAGCGTCATATGAACGAGGAGATCGAGATGACTTCGCTCCGTCGGACCGCGGTGCTCGTGGCCGGTCCTGCCCTGGCGATCCTCCTGGCGAGCACCGTGGTGGCCGAGCCCGCGGGGACCCGGTCGGCGAGCGGCACGTTCGTCGATGCGTCGGGAGCGGAGATCGGCTGGCTCAAGTTGACCGAGGATCGCCAGGGGACGGTTCACGTCAATGTCAAGGTCAAAGGGCTGACGACCGGCCTGCACGGGATTCATATCCACGCTGTCGGGTCCTGCACGACGGCCACGACCGCATTCGATGGCGCCGGTGGCCACTTCAACCCGCTGGGCCACGAACACGGCCTCGAGAATCCGTCAGGTCCACATGCCGGCGATCTGCCCAACCTGAGTGTCGATGCCGACGGTCGCGGCACGCTGAATACCCGGACCGACCGGGTCAGCCTCAGCCCCGGGCCGACCACGTTGTTCGACGCAAATGGCAGCGCCTTCATCATCCATGCCAACCCGGACGACCAGGTGACCAACGTCGGCAATGGCGGGAGTGGCCCTCGGGTCGCCTGCGCGATCGTGGTCGCCGACTGACGAACGGCTCTCTATGGGCGCCCGATACCCTCAGCCGCCGGCAGGACCGCCGCCGAGACCGGGCTCGGTCATCGCGGCGGGATCGAGCAGGCGATCGAGCTCGGCCGGATCCATCCCGCGCTCGAGCGCGAGCTCGCGGATCGTCCGGCCCGACTTGAAGGCGGCCTTCGCGATCTTCGTCGCCGCGTCATAGCCGATCACCGGCGCGAGGGCGGTCGCGAGCATGAGTCCCTGCTCAACGAGCTGAGGGCCGCGATCGGTCGCGGTCAGACCCTCGATGCAGCGGGCGCTGAAGTTGTCCGCCGCGGCGGCGAGGAGCGCGATCGATTCGAGGAGCGCGTCGGCGGCCACCGGCATCATCACGTTGAGCTCGAGGAAGCTCCCGGTCTGGGCGAACCCGATCGTCGCATCGTTCCCGACGACGCGCGCCACGACCATCGTCAGGCTCTCGACGATGACCGGGTTCACCTTGCCGGGCATGATGCTGGAGCCCGGCTGCGTCTCGGGGAGCGCGATCTCGGCAATCCCCGCCCGCGGGCCCATCCCCATCAGCCGGATGTCCGAGGCGATCTTCCAGAGGCTGAGCGCGATCGTCCGGACCGCACCGTGCGCGGCGATCGCGGCATCGAGCGTCGCCTGGGCGTGGAAATGGTTCGGCGTCTCGCGAACCGTCAGCCCGGTCAGCGAAGAGAGGCGGGAGCACGCCCGGAACGCGTACTCGGGATGGGCGTTGATCCCCGTCCCGACGGCCGTTCCGCCGAGGGGAACAGCGAGCAGCTCGACCTGGGCGGCCCGCGCCCGACGGATCGATTCCTCGATCTGGCCGGCGTAGCCGCGGAACTCCTGTCCGAGCCGAATCGGCGTCGCATCCTGGAGATGCGTCCGGCCGGTCTTGACAACCGGCCAGAGCTCCTGCTCCCTGGCGACGAGCGCGGTGTGGAGCCGCTCGAGGGCGGGGAGGAGCTCGGTCTCGATGGCTACGG
>JBDTNS010000189.1:0-4517 GCA_039933675.1 Chloroflexota bacterium | reverse complement strand
AAGGAGGCAGACCGATCCCTCGGTGTGACCCGGCGTGTGGAGAACGCGCAGCCGCATCTCGCCGAACCGGATCACGCCGCCCTCGGCAAGCTCAATCGCCGGGATCGATGGCGGGACCTCGAACGGCGCGAACAGGGACTGCGGGTCGATCAGCCGCTGACGATCGAGCGGGTGGACGGCGATCTCGGCGCCGGTGTGCGCCGCGACGACGGCGTTGTCGCCGATGTGATCCCAATGCCCGTGGGTCGACACGATGAGCTTGAGCGTCCAGTCGCGCGCGGCGAGCTCGTCCACGATCCAGGCGAGCGACGGCGTCGCGGTGTCAATGGCGATCGCCTCGCGCGAACGTGGGTCGGCGAGGATGTGGACGTTAGTGGCGACCGGGCCGACGACCCGAGCGAGGCGTTCCACCTCGCGATCAGGCCTCGAGCTTCGACCGCATGCAGTCGAAGGTCTGGCCGATCATCTTGGTTGCCGTCCCCTCGATCATCCTCGCGCCGAGGCTGGCCAGCGTCCCCGACAGGTTGACATCCGCCGTCCAATCCATGACGGTCGTGCCGTCCGGGCCATCGGAGAGCAGCATCTCGGCGGTCGCGTCGACCGCGCTTCCGGGGGCCTGCCCGTGCGCCTTGATGAGCGCACGATCGGGTGCCCGCAGCTCCGCGAATTCCATGTTGACGTTGAAGCGCGCGCTGATGAACCCCACCCCGATCTTGGCCGCGGCCTTGAAGTGCGTCGCGTCCACGACCTCGATCGACTCCACCCCGGGACCGCACTGGCCGACCTCGTCCGGATCGGTGACGAAGGCCCACACGGCCGCACGCGTGGCCTTGATCGGAACGGAACCTTCGAAATGCATGCGCGTCCTCCGGGGGGCGGGTCGGGTCGGGCCGGGTCGATCATACCGAGGGTGAGCTGACGCGGTCGGCGGGCCCCTTCGGTCGAGCCCGTTTGCGCCCCGGGAACCTTGTGCGCCGGGAGCAAACAAGCGGTGAACTTCGAGTGTCGGCCGCCCGATCCTTGCGCAGGGTGCACAAGATGCTCGCCAATCCGGGATCCGTCGCCCGAAAGCGGCGCGCTGTGCACCAGGGGCAAGAATTCGACCCGGATCGCGCCTCGTGCCCACCCCGAATCGCAGTTACGTGCCCCGGGTGCAAGACTTGCGGTAGGCGCAAGGCCTCGCGCAGGGATCGCGGCAAATGCGGCGGCGAGGGCCCCGCGGCAAATGCGGCGGCGAGGCGCTCAGCGCGGGACATCGCCGCGAGTCGGGCTGCTTCGAGCATGAGGCGTATCAGCGCCTCCTCCGGGATGCTGTCCCCGGCCTTGAACGTCACGAAGCGGACCTTGCGTAGGCCGAGATGGGCGCCTTCGAGCATCCGGTCCGGATCGGCCATGAAGATGCCGTGCTCGAACCCGAGATGCACGTGGACCGTCTCCCGAATGACAAACGCGAAATAGACCGACCGACGACCGACTGGCAGGTCATGGCCGATCAGCTGCCAGCCGTTGCGGACCCGCTCGATCGCATCGGGCGTCGTGCGCCGGACCACGGCCCGCAGCCTCTCGGCCACGGCCCGGACGCGATCGGGGCAGGACGCGAGGAACGCCTCGGGCGGGGATGACGTCCGCCAGCGCGCGACGCCGCGTCGTCACCGCGGCGACCAGGTCACGATCCCGACCGGACCCGGCCCGCGGCCCTTGATCGTCCAGCCGCCATCGACTTCGATCGCGAGGTCGCCGAGCGCGGCCTGGAATCGGTCTTCGGTCGAACCGGCCGGGTCGATCCAGAGCTGGCGCCGCGCGAACCCGGCTAACGCCTCGCGCGTCTCGAAGCGGCGCGGCTCGATTTCGATGCGCTCGACGGACGTTCGCCGGCCCCTCGCCTCGAGGAGTTCGATGAGCTCCGGCAGGGCCGGGAGCGGGACCCGCTCCTCGCCATGGATCAGAGGCCAGAACGGGCTTGCGGCGCCCGCGGGTGCGCCCTCCATGAGGACTGCCACGCAGAGTCGCGCCGCCGCTGCTTCGAGCCCGTCAACGAACGGCCCGATCGGATCGATGTCGTAGGCGACGTGTGCAATGAGGGCCACGTCGGCTTCGAACTCGCCCAGCGATCGCGCGTCCGCGGGTGGCCAGCGCGCCTCGACCGTCCTGACGTTCTCGATCGCGTAATCCTCGGCGATCTCGCGCAGTCCCTCGAGCATCGAGCCCGACGGGTCGAGCGCGACGACCGATCCGCCCGACGGGTCGAGCACGCGGGCGATCGGCAGGGCAAAGCGACCGGCCCCTGCCCCGACGTCGAGCCACCGCTCGCCCGGGCGAACGAGCGCGAGCAGGGCGGCCAGGACCGGGTCGTCGGTCCGCGTCGGGTCGGCGCGAAAGAGCGACGCGGACGGGGCGTAGAAGTCGGCGCCATTGGGGACTTCGCGTAGCCGGTCGACCTGGGCGTTGTTTGCCCGCACGCGCTCCCCCCACGCCGCCTCGATCGCCGCGGCGAGATCCGCCGGCGTGTCGACGTCGGGGTTCGCACCGGGCACCGGGATCTCGTCGATCAGCTCCGGGTGGGCGGCCAGCAGCGGGCCGAGACCCCGGTCGCCGGCGGCCTCGGCGACCAGCGAAAAGGCCGCTGGGCGGAGCAGGACCGGGTTCCGTCCGTGCTCGTCGGCGTAAGCGGGGACGACGACGGGGTGACCAGGCATGGCCGGAGCCTCCAGGAGCGAGCGGATCACCTCCACCGAGATGAGCGGCTGATCCCCGAGCGCGACGAGAACCGGGTCCGACGTCGGCCCGATCGCCTCGAACCCCGCCTGGAGCGAGCTGGCCAGGCCGCGGGCAGGCTCCGGGTTGATCACGCGGCGCTCCCCGCGCCACGTTATCGCGGCCTCAACGGCAGCCGCATCGACCCCAAGCACCACCACGACCTCGTCGACGCCGGCGGCGGCGAGCGCGTCGAGCACGTGCTGGAGGATCGGGCGCCCGCCGATCGGGGCGAGCAACTTCTCGCCGCCAAAGCGCGACCCGGCGCCAGCCGCCAGCACGAGCCCGATCGTCCGCTCGGCCATCAAGCCACTTCCCGTTTCGCGATGATTGCTGGCGACCGGCCGGGGCAACGGATCAGGCGCGTGCCAGGGGGCGCTCGCGCATCGGCACCCCGGTCCCGCCATAGCGCTCGGCGACGATCTCGGCCAGGATCGCGAGCGCGGTCTCTGCGGGCGCGCGGCCACCCAGGTCGAGCCCGACCGGTCCGCGCAGACCGGCCAGGTCCGTCTCGCTCACGCCCGCTGCGAGCAGCCGGGCGTGCCGGTCGGCCTGGGTCTTGCGCGACCCGACCGCACCCACATAGCGGCAACCGCGATGGAGCGCCTCGATGATCGCCGGCTCGTCGAACTTGACGTCGTGCGACAGGACCGCGACCGCGTCGTTGGGTCCGAGGCCGATCTCCTCGGCGACCTCGTCGGGCCAGCCGACGACGAGCCGGTCGACCTCGGGGAAGCGCTCCGCCGTCGCAAACGCAGCGCGACCGTCGACGACGACCGTCTCGAACCCGAGCTCGCGGGCGAGCCGGACCAGCGATCGGGCGACCTCGACGCCGCCGACGATGACGAGACGAGGCCTGACCGGGAAGACCTCGATGAAGAGCGAGCGGTCGCCGAGCGCGACGGTCCGCGACAGGCCGCGGCGCAACGCGGCCGTCGCCGCCTCGACGAGCGAGCGGTCGAGCTCCGCCGAGCCGAGGCTTCCGGTCAGGGCGCCGTCGTCGGTGACGATCAGCTCGGCGGCCGGCGGCGCCCCGTCGCCCGGCTCGTGCGGACCGAACTCGGCCGGTGGCGAATCCGCGGGAAGCAGCGTAATGACCGCCGAGCCGTGCCCACCCGCCCCGACCGATCCGCGTGCAGCGGCGATGACGGCCGCAGGTGCCGCCGGCTCGACGAGGACGTCGATCGTCCCGCCGCAGGCGAGCCCGACGTCCCACGCCTCCTCGTCGCTGATCCCGTAACGGATGACGCGGGCATGCCCGGTCGCTCGGGCGCGCTCGATCTCCTCGGCGGCTGCGCCCTCGACGCAGCCACCGCTGACGGAGCCCGCGATCCGGCCGTCGGCCGCGTAGAGCAGGACGGCGCCCTCTGGACGCGGCGCGGACCCGAACGTCCGGACGACGACGGCTCGCCCGATCTCGGCGCCGTCGCGCTGCCAGGTGTCGAGGGTCGAGAGGAGTTCTTTCATCACATGGGCCTCGGAGCGGTTGGGTCGATAGTCTCACCACCGACGATCGAGGGCATCCGTCCGACCGGCGGTCCGTTTGTCGGTCCGGCGGTGCCTGGCAGCACTGCATGGGCGGCGGCCTCGCTCCCGCGCCGCGTGTCGGTGGCCCGGACGCCGCCGAGGATCTCGCCGAGCCGCTCGAGGGACGCTACTGTCCCGGCCGGGAGGAAATCGTCGATGTACGGATAGGCCGCGCGCATCCCGCCGGCGAGCGGCTGGTAGCCGGGCGTCCCGGCCAGCGGGTTGAGCCAGACGAG
>JBDTNS010000188.1:0-4519 GCA_039933675.1 Chloroflexota bacterium | reverse complement strand
AGCGTGTCATTGGTCTCCGCGTCGGCGATGACCTTGGCGAAGCCCTCGTACTCGCCGCCGATGAGCGCCTTGGCGATCGCCTGGAACGGCACCTTGCCGATCTTGATCTTGTGCCCGGCGGCCGTTGCCTGCGCCTCGGTCAGGCCGATCGAAGCGATCTCCGGGCGGCAGTAGGTCGCGCGCGGCTGGGCCGTGTAGTCCATCTCCGGGACGTCGGCATCGCCGGCGATGGTGTGCGCGGCGATGATCCCCTCGTGCGCGGCGGTGTGCGCGAGCCACAGGCCGCCGATCACGTCGCCGACCGCGTAGACGTGGGACTCCTTCGTCCGCATCCGCCCGTTGACCTTGATGACGCCGCGTTCGGTCTCGACCTTCGTGGTGTCGAGCCCGATCTTCTCGATGTTGGCCGCCCGCCCGGTTGCGACGAGCATGAGCTCCGCGCGGAGCTCGGTCGCCTCCTTGCCCTCGGGGCCGACCTCGAGACAGACCCCTTTCTCGTCGGCCGTCACGGACGTCACGTCGAAGCGGGCGTTGGTCATGACGGTGATCCCGCGCTTGGTGAAGGAGCGCTCGAGGAGCTTGCTCACCTCGGCATCCTCGAGCGGAACGATCTGGGGCAGGTATTCGAGCACGGTCACCTTGACCCCGAGGTCGGCGAACATGCTCGCGAACTCCACCCCGACCGCGCCCGCACCGACGATGACAATGTCCTTGGGCAGCGTGTCCATGCGCAGGACGTCGTCGCTGGTGAGGATCCGCTTGCCATCCGGCTCGAGACCGGGCAGCGACTTCACCCGCGATCCCGTCGCGATGATGACGTCGGTGGCGTTGAGGACGCGGTCGCCACCGCCCCCGGGCTTCCCATCCTCGCCCGGCTGGCTGACCTTGACCTTGCCCGGACCTTCGAGCGTGCCCCGCCCGGCAACCCAGATCACCTGGTTCTTGTCGACCAGCGTCTTGAGCCCGGTCCACATCCGCTTGACGACGGCGTCGCGCCGGGCGGCCATCGCGACGTAGTCGATGACGGGCTCGCCCGACAGGACCACGCCGTAGTCCTTGGCATGCCGGACGCGCTCGGCGAAGGCGGCCGACTCGAGCAGCGCCTTGGTCGGGATGCAGCCGCGATGGAGGCACGTGCCGCCGATCTTGTCCTCGTCGACCAGCGCGACCTTCAGCCCGAGCTGGCCTGCGCGGAAGGCTGCGGCGTACCCGCCGGTGCCCGCGCCAAGGACGACCAGGTCGAAATCGTTGGAAGAGCCGACGGCCATGGTCAGCGCGCCGCAGGGTGGGTCATCGAACCGATGGTACGCGCGGCATCGCGAGACGCGCAACCGAGACGGCTGGTGCGCTGATGCCAGACTCGCGACCTCGGCCGTCCCCGTCGTGACGACCCTCGATCGTCGATGGAGCGTGCCCTTGGACCCCGCGATTCGTGCTCCGGACCGTCGTCCTGATGCTCATCGCCGTCGGTCGTGCCGATCAACCAGAAGTCGGGCCATGGGACAAGAAAGACGATCTTGCCCGGGACGCGGATCGTCAGCCCCGTTTGGTTCGGGATCCGGTCGCGCGGGACGACGAGGTGGGCGCGACGGCTTGGGAGGATCCGCAGCGAGCCACCCTTCATTGGGTGACCCGGCTCGGCGGCCCAGACCCCGGTCGCATCCTTCGCGACGCAGGGTCGGCGCGAGAGCGAGGGTGTCGGCCGCCGAGAGGTGTCGATGCCGGCCGCCGTCGTGCCGTGCGCCGAGCACGTCGTAGAGGGTCAAGCCGGCGTCGTAGAACGCCTTCGAGGCGAACGGGATCCCGTAGATCGGGAAGAGCAGCGGTTCGAGCCGGACCAGGTGCCGTGCGAGCTCGAGCAGCCGCGATCGTTCGGCAAGCGCCTCGCGGACGAGCCCGAAACGGAACTGCTCGAGGTAGCGCAGCCCGCCGTGAATCAACCGCGACGACCGAGACGATGTCCCGGCCGCGATGTCGTCCTGCTCGATCAATGCGGCGCGCATCCCGCGCGAGACCGCATCGAGCAGCGCGCCCGCGCCGACGATCCCGCCGCCGACGATGACGACGTCCCACGTCTCGCCCGTGAGGGCCTTCACATCGGCGAGGCGGCGATCGAGCGGCGGAATGGCTCGCGCCCGCGCCTCGGCGGGCGGTTCGGTCATTGCTCGGGCGCGTCCGGCGGGCGGCGCGAGATGCGCCACAGGAGCCAGCCCGTCCCGATGACGAGGACCGCGATCGTCAGCGGCGTGTGGAAGACGATCTCCTGGGCGCCGACCGGCAGGATGCTCGTCAGGATGGCGGCCCCGAGGACGACGACCACGGCGGCGCCCGCCACCAGCAGGATCTGGCGCCAGCCGGGCTGGCCACCGAGGTGACGCGGCTCAGTCATGCCGGGTGCTCAGCCACGATCGGCCTCGGCTGGGATGCCGATTGGCGCGACGAGGATTCGGCCGGCATGGGCCGCACCGCGCTTCGTCCGCAGCCCCGTCTTGGGGCGATGGAACGTGACGGTCAGGTCGGCGAGCACCGCGGGATCGGAGGGCTCGCCGCTCGAGAGGTCGACGGCAGTCGGCGTATCGACGGCGACGACCGGGACGCCGGCGGCGCGTGCGCGACCGACGACCTCCACCGCCGAGCGGATCGGGTCGCGCAGGGCGCCGCGCACACCGGTCCCGAGGAGCGCATCGACGATCACGGCGGCCTTGTCGATCCCGAGCCCGAACATCGCGACGTCGCGGGCAACCGGGAGGTGGACCTTGACGATCCCGGTATCGCGAGCGACCCGGTCCCAGTTGCGCGCCGCCGAGGCGCCGCGCGGCCGGGCGTCCGCGGCCACGACCGCGACGATCACCGAGGCGCCCTCGAGCGCCAGCCGGCGTGCCGCCACGAACCCGTCGCCGCCGTTGTTGCCGGGTCCGCACAGGACCACGATCGGGCCGCTCCCCCATCGTCCGAGATCGGTCGCGAGCGCCTTGACGGCGGCCGCTACGGCCGTCCCGGCATGCTCCATCAGTCGCAGTTCGGGGAATCCGAGCGCCTGCGCCCGGCGATCGGCACCGGTCATCGTCTCCGCCGAGATCGCGGGAAGCGCTGCCCGGACGGCCCAATGCCGGCGAAGCGCGCGCAGGTCCATCGCGAAGATCGATGGATCGTCGGCGGGCAGAGGCGGAGCGGCGTCCGGTCTGGTGGTCTGGGCGGTGAGGGGCATCGCGCCCGAAGCGTAGCCCACGGCCTCGGTTGCCGTAGAGGTCGCCTTGGGCCGGCGCGGCGAGGTCGGTCCCGGCGCGGGGACGTCGCGCGAGGTCAGGTGATCGGGAGCCTCGCCGAGAGGTGGGGAATCGGCCGTGCATCAAGCTCGAGCAGGCCGTCCTTCTCCAGCGCGCGGAGCGCGACCTCAACGGCGACCAGATTGTGCGTGCCGATCATGCTGTCGAGCGTGACCCACTCGCCGTTCTCAGCCGCGCGAAGCCGGTCGAGAATCCGACCACGGAGCCAGCGCGAGGTGGTGTGGAACGGGGCCTGGCGCTCGTGCGCCGCGACTGGGCGGGTGCGAGCCGCCGCGCCGGCGACGGCCTCGCGCGCCGTCCCGGCATCGGCCCCCGCGTAGTGGCACCAAGGTCGCGCCGGGCACGCGCCGCAGTCCGGGCGTCGCGGGTGGCAGACCGTCGCGCCGAGGTCCATGACCGCGTGCGTCCAGTCGCCCGGCCGGTCGTGCGGGACGGCGGCGTCCGCGACGCGCTGGAGCTCGGCTGGCGACAGACCACCGACCTCCCCGGCGACGACCCGTCCGAGGACCCGGCGGACGTTCGTGTCCACCGCGCCAACCGGGATGCCGAAGGCGATGGCGGCGACCGCTCGGGCCGTGTATGGCCCGACGCCCGGCAGGGTCTCCAGCGCCTCGATGGTGCGTGGCACCTGGCCCCCGAACGCATCGACGATTCGGCCGGCCGCACGCCACAGGTTGAGGGCCCGGCGGTTGTAGCCCAGCCCTTGCCACGCCCGCAGGACGTCGGCGATCGGGGCCGCGGCCAGCGCCCTGACGGTCGGGAACTGCGCCATGAAAGTCATCCACGCCTCCCCGGCGCGCGCCGCCTGCGTCTGCTGCGCCATCGCCTCCGAGACGAGGATCGCGTACGGGTCGGTCGTGCCGCGGAACGGGAGCCTGCGATCCCGGTCGCCGTACCAGGCGAGGATCGCCTCGCCGAGCGCAGTTGAGACCGCGTCACCCGCGGCGGCGTCGCCGGGTGTCGTCGAAAGCCCGCGGAGCGCCCGGGCGACTTCGTCGAACGACGGCGCACCCGCGCGAGGACCGGTCGAGCCGTTCAGATCTTGAGCATCACGTGCTTGACGACCGTGTAGTCCTCGATCGCGTACATGCTCTGGTCCTTGCCGTAGCCCGATTCCTTGAAGCCGCCGTGCGGCATCTCCGAGACCAGCATGAAATGGTCGTTGATCCAGACCGTCCCGAACTGGATCGCCTTGGCGACCCGCATCCCCTTCCCCGCATCGCCCGTCCAGA
>JBDTNS010000187.1:0-4560 GCA_039933675.1 Chloroflexota bacterium | reverse complement strand
CGGCGCTCGATTGCCAGCGCTTGCACAGGCGACTCGCGCAGCGCCGGGGAGCTGGTCGAGCTCGCCGGCCTGGCCCCCGCAAGCGTCTCCGAGCACCTGAAGGTGCTGCGCAAGTCCGGAGTGCTCCTGCTCGAACGGCGGGGACGCTTCTGGTACTACGAGACGTCATCCGAGGTCCTCGAACGCGCGGGACGAGCGATCGCAGAACTCGGTACCTGACGAGGTCAGGCCAGGGCCCTCTCCATAACTTCGTCGGAGATGTCGAAGTTGGCGAAGACGGCTTCGACGTCGTCGTGGTCCTCGAGCGCGTCCATCAGCTTCAAGAGTGTCTTGGCATCGCCCTCTTCGACCTCGACGGTCGTAGTCGGGTC
Organism: Chloroflexota bacterium; assembly: GCA_039933675.1. Lineage (GTDB taxonomy): Bacteria > Chloroflexota > Limnocylindria > Limnocylindrales > CSP1-4 > SPCO01. The sequence continues at coordinate 4,189 of JBDTNS010000187.1, read as the reverse complement.
CATGACCACATCGGCCGACTCGATCTCCATGCCTGAGTCCTCGAGGGCCGTGCGGACGGCGGTCAGATCGCTCGGGGCCGTCAGGACGCGAACCATGTCTCCGTCGCCGTCGACGTCTTCGGCGCCTGCGTCGATCGCGACGATCAGGTCGTCCTCGTCGTAGCGCTTGCCGTCGAGGAGGATCACTCCTCGCTTCTCGAACTGCCAGGAGACGGAGTTCGGCTCGCCGAGGCTGCCGCCGTGGCGGTCGAATGCGTGGCGGATCTCAGAGCCGGTGCGATTGCGGTTGTCGCTCAGGGCGTCAACGAGGAGCGCTGTGCCGCCGGGGCCATAGCCCTCGTAGACGATCCGCTCGATGGTCGTGCCGTCGGATCCCTCACCGGTGCCGCGGTCGATCGCTCGCTGGATGTTGTCCTTGGGCATCGACTGGTCCTTTGCCTTCTGGATCGCGGTCCCCAAGGTCGCGTTGTTCTCCGGGCTGCCGCCGCCCTCCCGCGCGGCGACCGTGATGGCGCGCGCGAGCTTGGTGAAGAGCTTGCCGCGCTTCGCGTCGGCGGCACCCTTCTTGTGCTTGATCGAAGACCACTTGGAATGCCCGGACATGGCCTCCAGTCTACGGCCGTTAGCGCTTCTTCTTCGACAGCGTGAACGGCGCCTCCGGCGCATAGATGAACATGCCGCCGCCCCGGGTTGAAGTAGCTGCCGTTGTGCTCGAACGTCGATGAGTCGACGGTGATCGGCCCCGTATAGCCGGTATAGAGGCCGGCGCCGCGAGCCGGCGTGAAGTTCCCCGAGATCGTCGACCGACTGATCTCGACCGGTCCGTCCACGGCAACACCCGAGATCCCGCCGCCGAAGCCGAGTGAGTTGTTGTCGGCAACGTCCACCCCTATCCATCCAGATGTGGGCGCATCCGGGCAGGACGAAGACCGGGCCTACGGGGGGATCGAGACCCGGTCCTCATCAGGTCCATCGGTTCCGAAACTAAGACGGCGCGCTCCCGCAAGCGACCAGCTTTGCTCGGATCAGGACTCTGATTCGCTAACCGCGAGAGCCAAAGAAAGTTGCGCGCCGGCGGCCCGTGGGCGCGAGGTTTTACTTCCCGCTGAGTTTCAGACCACGAACTTGCCGTCGCGCTGGAGCACCTCGCCGTCGACGGTGACCGAGCCGCCCCTGCGGAGGTCGCAGATCATGTCCCAATGGACCGCGGATTCGTTGACGCCGCCGGTCTCCGGGTAGCTGGCGCCGACCGCCAGGTGGACGGTGCCGCCGATCTTCTCGTCGAGGAGGATCTCGCCCGTGCCGTCAGCGATGCCGAAGTTGGTGCCGATCCCGAGTTCGCCGAGGCGGCGCGCTCCCTCGTCGGTGTCGAGCGTGGCGATCAAGAAGTCCTCGCCGCGCTCAGCCGTCGCGTCGACGACCTTGCCGCCCTCGAAGCGAAACTTGACCCCGGAGACCTCGCGGCCCTGGTAGCTCGCTGGCAGGTGGAAGGTGATCTCGCCCTCCGCTGAATCTTCGACAGGGCCGGTGAAAAATTCGCCGTCGGGCATGTTGTACTTGCCGTCGGCGGGCTTGAAGATGCGGCCGGCGACGTTGAGCTTCAGCTTCGTGCCGGGCCCTTCGATCACGACCTCTTCCTTGCCCTGGATCCAGTCGGCGAGCCGATTCGTCTCCTCAGCGGCCTTCTTCCAGGCGGCGACGGGGTCGGGCTGATCGACCAGGCAGGCGCGGTAGAGGAAGTCCTCGAAGGCGACCTGGCTCATCGATGCGGCGGAGGCGTAGGCGTTGGTCGGGAACATCGTCACGTTCCAGCGCATCTCCTCGCTGGCGCTGCGCTCCATCATCCGCTGCATCAGGTCGGTTCGTGAGCGGCCGCGCAGTTGCTGCTTCTCCGGAGCGACCGCCGATAGCTCCCTGATGTTGGTGTCGGAGAGGACCTTAATCCGGGCGTCGGCGTGCTCGATCACCCAGTCCTCGACCGGAGAGATCCACTCGATCTGCTCGTCGGTCGCACGCTCGAAGAAGCTCGCCTGCTGGCCGTCGAAGGCCATGTTCACGATCGGATTGGCGCCGGCGTCGACGACGGCCTCATACAGCGCCTTGACGAGCGGTTCGGCCGCGGTCGTCGCGTCGATCGCGCAGACCTGGCCTGGCTTCAGCTCCAGCGAGTACTCCGTGAGCACCTTCGCGAGCCCATCGATCCTTGGATCCCTCATCCGTTCGTCTCTCCTCTTCTGACGCCCTCGCGCGCCGTCGTGGCCATGGCCATCAATAGCGCGTGTACGCGCGAGTCGTCGGTCAGCTCAGGATGGAAGGAGCAGGTGAGCACGTTGTCCTCGCGGACGGCGACCGGATGACCCTCCCAGCTCGCCAGCACCTCGACCCCCGGCCCGGCCTCATCGATCCAGGGTGCCCGGATGAACACCGCCTGGATCGGCTCGTCGCCGATTCCCTCGAAGTCGAGCGCGGCCTCGAAGCTCTGGGCCTGCCGTCCGAAGGCGTTGCGACGAGCGACGGCGTCGATCAGGCCGAGGTGCTCGGCATCGCAGACGATCATCCCCGCGCAGGTGCCGAGCACAGGTCGATGGGCCCCGGCGTGGGCCTTGATTGCATCGGCTAGCCCGTCGCGCTCGATCGCCTTCATGATCGTCGTGCTCTCGCCGCCGGGGATCACAAGCCCGTCGAGGCCGATCAGATCGGCGGGCCTGCGCACTTCGCTCGGCTCGGCGTCGAGCGAGCGCAGCATCTCAACATGGCGCGCAAACCCGCCCTGCGACGCGAGGACGCCGATCCGTAGCGGCGGGCCCTCGGCTCCGGCCACTACCAGCCGCGCTGTTGCAGCAACTCGCCCTCGGCGGCGAGCTTGGCGATGTCGTCGCCCCGCATCGGCTCGCCGAGGTCGGTCGAAGCAGCGAGGACCCGCTCGGGATCCTCGAAGTGGGTCGTCGCCTCGACGACGGCCTTGGCGACACGCTCAGGGTTCTCGGCCTTGAAGATGCCGGAGCCGACGAAGTTGCCCTGCGCGCCGAGCTGCATGGTCAACGCGGCGTCGGCGGGGGTCGCGATGCCGCCCGCGCAGAAAAGGGGAACCGGAAGCCAGCCCAACTCGGCGACGACGCGGACAACGTCGATCGGCGCCTGCAGATTCTTGGCCTCGGCGAAGATCTCAGCGGAGTCGAGCGTCTGCAGCCTACGAATGCCAAGGGTGATCTCGCGCAGGTGGCGGACGGCCTCGACGATGTTGCCGGTGCCGGCCTCGCCCTTGGAGCGGATCATCGCCGCGCCCTCGCCGAGCCGGCGCAGGGCCTCGCCGAGGTTCGTCGCCCCGCAGACGAAGGGGACGTCGAAGCCGAACTTGTCGATGTGGTTGGCCTCGTCGGCCGGGGTCAGGACCTCGGACTCGTCGATGTAGTCGACTTCGAGCGCCTCGAGGATCTGCGCCTCGGCGAAGTGGCCGATGCGGCACTTCGCCATCACCGGGACGGTCACGGCCTCCTGGATCGCCTGGATCATCTCCGGGTCGGACATGCGGGCGACGCCGCCCTGGACGCGGATGTCCGCGGGGACGCGCTCGAGCGCCATCACCGCGACCGCGCCGGACGCCTCGGCGATCTTCGCCTGTTCGGCGTTGACGACGTCCATGATCACCCCGCCCTTGAGCATCTCGGCGAGGCCGCTCTTCACACGCGTCGTTCCGTACTCGGCCATGGCCCGGAGTCTAGCCGTGCAGCTACCCCTTGAGGCAGCGCGTTGCGGCGTCGGCCTCGTCAGCCTTCGGCGTGATCGTCCACACGAGGACGGCGTTCCGGTTCGTGCTCATGATGTCGGAGATGTGCGGGCGCAAGCTTTTCGGCGCGTGCGACTTGAAGGCCTCCTCCGTCGAGGCCACGGAGTCCGGGCCGGCGGTGAAGGCGATCGTGAGCACGTTCCCGGTAGCGGACCTCGCCCGGATGCCGCCGGCGTCGGCGAAACCGGCGATGAAGCCGACCTTCCCGGGGTTCGTCGAGACGGCGGTGAAGCCGTGGTTCCTGAAACACGACGCCGACGCCTTCGCGGTGAACGGCTTCGAGTTACGGACGCCGCAGCCGGCCGCGACGAGGGCGACGAGGCCAAGGAGTGCGAGCAGGCGAGTCACGCGGCGACTCTAGCCGCGCCGCGGGACGGCTCAATGGAAGAATCGGCTCGTGCA
>JBDTNS010000186.1:0-4563 GCA_039933675.1 Chloroflexota bacterium | reverse complement strand
GGAGGGTGATGATCGGCTCCTGGAGGGCGTTCCCGAGCTCGGAACCGACGAGCGAGTCGAGCCGGCGGCGAAGACGCTCGTAGGCCACCCGGACCGCGGCCCGAAGCCCGCCCAGCCGCGGCGACGCCGTGTCGAGCAGCTCACCGACCGGATCGAAGCTGCGGGCCAATGTGGAGCGCAACCCGGGCAACGCGTGGAGTTCGCGGCCGAGGTCGCGCAGGAGCGGCCGCCGCTCGTCGGCCAGCAGCGTGCCCAGCCGCGCCACCGCGTCGAGGGTCGTGGCGATCTCGAGGAACTGGGCGGGCTCGAGCCGTCCACCACGCGCGGCCCGCTCGATCGCCGGCCCGATATCGTGGGCCGCCCCGATCCCGACCCCGGGCCGTTCCTCGAGCAAGGCCCGCGTCTGATCAGTCTCGTCGAGCGCGCGGGCCACGATGACCGGCTCGTTGGATGGCTCGAGCCGTTCGGCCAGCGCGCGGGAGGGCCCGAACGACGTGGCCGCGGCGAGACGTCCCCGGATGGCCGGGAACTCGAGCAGCTCGATCGACCGCTGGTCCATGGCCGTGGCGACCGTCAACGGAGGGCAGGCGGGCCGGAGACCGAGCGATGGCCGCGCTCGATGAACCGCCATGGGCGGCTCTTCCAGGGCTCGCCCGCGTAGTCGATCCCGATCCGGGGCGTGGCGACCACCTCGGACCGAGCCTCGTCGCCGGCCGCCGTCTCGAGCCGGAGCGGCGAGACCGGGTCGCACAAGTCCAGCCCCGTCCACCCCGTCGCGAGGCCGAACGCGGCGGCCACCAGCCCCGGTCCGCTGGCCAGCCGCGCCGTCGGGAGCCGCTCGATCCGCTCGGCCTCGGCGATCGCCCGGTCACCGGTCACGCTGCGCCGCCGGGCGGTCGCGCGGACGATCCGATCGATGCGCATCGCCGCGACGCCCTCGAGCGGCTCGACGGCGCGCACGAGGACGGCCGCCGGCAGCCCGTCCGGTTCGGTGACCACGTTCAGACAGTCGTACATCCCGTAGACAAGGTACACGTAGGCATGCCCCGGCGATCCGAACATGACGCCATTCCGGGCGGTCTTGCCAAACCGCGCATGCGAGGCTGCGTCGTCGCGGCCGACATAGGCCTCGAGCTCGACGATCCGTCCCGCACGCCGGCCGGTCGCGTCGTCGCGGACGAGCCGCGCCCCGATCAGCGCCCGGGCGGCCTCGACGGTCGGGCCCGTCAGGAGGGCTCGATCGATGACGCTCAGAACGACGGGTAGAGGGCCCTGATCCGGTCGGGGATGAACAGGCCGGTGAGCAGGAAGAAGAACGGGATGACCTGCGCCCGGAAGATCTCGGTGATCTTCGCCCCGTCAAGGGCACCCCAGAAATCGCGGAGCAGCGGCAGCTCGTACGGGCTGACCCCGAACCCCGGCAGGTGGAAGAACGAATCGAGGATGATCAGGACGGCACCGAAGATCATGAACGCTTCGATCAGCCCGAGGATCCCGCCGATGATCTCATCGGCGAACCGCGCTCTCGCGAAGAGCGGTTGCGGCCTGTAGAAGCCCTGGATGACGAGCGCGAAGGCGAGGGTCGCGGCGAGATAGATCGTCCCGAACCCGACCATGTAGCTGTATTCACGCGGGAACTGCGTCCAATTGTTCCCGAGGAACTCGCCGAGCGGGCCGGCGAGGTTCGCCGCGAACAGGAACGAGAAGCCGACCGACGCGATGCCCAGCAGTCGGCGGATCGTCCCCTGGACGAAGCCCAGCACGAAGAAGCCGATGAAAAAGACGACGATCAGGAGATCGACCGTCCGGATCCCGTTCAGGAATGTTCCGACGTCCACGCGTCCCCCTCTGGCTGTCAGCGCCCGCGGCAGAGCCGGAGCGGGGCCAAGGGTAGCAGCGGCCGTCCGCGCCCCGCAAGGAGTTGACGGCGTGAGGCCGGGTGCGGAGCGGTCCCGAGAGGTCCGGGACCCGGCTCAGGTCCGGAACCGTGCCCCGAGGTCGGCGCGGAGGCCGTCAACGACCCCGGCCACGGCGTCGTCGAGCTCGGGCTCGGTCAGCGTCCGCTCGTCGTCGCGCAACGTCAGCCGGTATGCGAGGCTCTTGTCGCTCTCGGCGAGCGGCTTCCCGCGGTAGATGTCGAACAAGGTGACATCGCGCAGGAGTGGACCGCCGTGGCGGCGGATGGCAGCCTCGACGACCGCGGCCGGCGTCTCCAGCGGGACGAGGATCGCGAGGTCGCGCTCGACGGGGAGATGACGCGACGGTTCCGTCACTCGATGGTCGGATGGCTGACCGCCCGCCAGCCCGGCGATGGCGACCTCGACGACGTAGATCCGCTCCGCGCGCAGGTCGAGCGCGGCGATCGCGTCGGGATGGAGCTCGCCGAGGCGACCGACGAGTTGGCCACCGGCGCGGATGCGCGCCGCGCGACCCGGGTGCAGGTTCGGATCGTCGCTGATCGGCGTGTAGGTCGGGGCCGGCAACCCGAGACGGCGGCCGATGAATTCGAGGATGCCCTTGGCGTCATCAAGGTCGAACGATCGTGCCGGCCGATCCCAGGCGGGCGGCAGGGCGGCGCCAGTGAGGGCGATCCCGAGCCGCCACCACTCGTGGGTCGGTGGCTCGCCGGTTGCGCCATAGCCCTTGCCGACTTCGAAGATCGCGATGTCGTCGCGGCCCTGGCGAAGGTTCGTCGAGACGACCTCGAGGAGGCTGCCGACGAGGCCCTGGCGCAGAACCGAGTGCTGGCTCGACAGCGGATTGGTGACGACGACCGGGCGCCCGGCGGCGCGCTGATCGGGTTCGCCCTCGAGCTCCCCGTCGTCGTGCCACGGGAACCGTTCGACGACCTTGGGCGCGATGAGCGCGAAGGTGACGACCTCGGCCAGGCCGGCGCCCGCCAGTGCCTGACGGACGAGGTCGCGGACCGCCAGTGGGTTCGGGCGCGACGTTGGCATCGACGTGTGCGGCGTCGTGGTGGGCACGAGGTCGTAGCCGCGAACGCGGATGACCTCCTCGGTGATGTCTGCCTCGACTCCGAGATCGCGACGCCACGTCGGGACGATCGCGTCGATCACCTCGTCGCCACCGCCGTCGACATCGAGCGGCTTCGTCCCGGCGGCGATCCGGACCCGGCTTCCGGCCGAGGCCGGCGCGGTCTCGATTCCGACCCGGGCGAGCAGCTCGCGTTGCTCGTCGGCCGCGAGGCTGGTCCCGAGCAGCCGGTTGACCCTCGCCGGACGGAAGGCGACGTGGGCCGGCGGCGGGTCGACGGGGTTCGAATCGACTGTGCCGGGGGCGATCTGGCCGCCGGCCCACTCAGCCACGAGCCGCGCCGTCCGGTCCGCCCCGACGCGGGCCAGGCGGGATTCCTGCCCCTTCTCGAAGCGCAGGCTTGCCTCGGATCGCAGGGCATAGCTGAATGCCGTTCGTCGGATGCTGATCGGGTCGAAGATCGCGGACTCGACGATGACGTCGGTCGTCCTCTCTCCCACTTCGGAGGTCGCGCCACCCATCACCCCGGCGATCCCGATCGGACCGTTCGGATCGGCGATCACGAGTGTCTCGGGATCAAGCACGCGGACGACGTGGTCGAGCGTCTCGAGCCGTTCCCCGGGCGTCGCGCGCCGGACGATGATCCGGCCGTCACGGACCGCGGTTGCGTCGAACGTGTGGATCGGCTTGCCGAGCTCGAGCATGACGTAGTTCGAGGCATCGACCACGTTGCTGATCGGCCGCTGTCCCGCGGCCAGGAGGCGCATCTGGACCCAGTCCGGCGAGGGTCCTACGCGGACGCCGCTCACCCACCGACCCACGAACCGCGGACAGAGGCCGGGGTCCTCGATCTCGACCTGGAGTCGCTCGGCGGTTGGCCGGCCCTCCTCGGTCACGTCGGTCGGTGGCAACCGGAGCGGGCCGCCGGTCATCGCGGCGACCTCGCGCGCCAGCCCGACGATCGACAGCGCGTCACCGCGGTTCGGCTTGACGTCGACGTCGAGGACCGTGTCGCCGTACAGCTCGACGAGCGACCGCCCGAGCGGCGCATCGGCCGGCAGGATGAGAATCCCGTCGCCGTCGCCCGTCAGTCCGAGCTCCTCGCCCGAGCAGAGCATCCCGTTGCTGACGACGCCCATCTTCTCGGTCCGCTCGATCCGACGGCCGCCCGGCAGGACCGCGCTCGGCAGCGCGACCGGAACCCGCTGGCCGGCCGCGATGTTCGTCGCCCCGCAGACGATGTCGAGCGGCTCGCCGGAACCGACGTTGACGCGTGTCAGCGAGAGCCGGTCGGCCCGTGGGTGACGCTCGACAGAGAGGAGCTCGCCAACCACCACGTTGTGCCAATCCTCGCCCCAGCGGATCATCGCCTTGACCTCCATCCCGAGGAGGGTCAGGCGCTCCGCGAGCGCCTCCGAGGTCAGGTCGACATCGACGACCTCGCGCAGCCAGCTGAGCGGGATCCTCATCGGAACTGTTCCAGGAAACGCAGATCGTTCTCTAGGAAGAGTCGGAGGTCGGTGATGCCGTGCTTGAGCATCTTGATCCGCTCGGGGCCCATCCCGAACG